>NZ_JAIVFR010000173.1 GCF_020829685.1 Nostoc sp. CHAB 5715
GGAAAAGTTCTTTGGCTTGGTTATCCAGTCTGTACCACCAACCCATAGCCAGCGCCCACTAGGCATAGCTTTCAAGTTGCGCTGCATCTTATCTAGTATGACAGCTTCTTCTTGAGTTAGCTTTCCCAACTCGACTAAGCCGAGTAGAGTGCGATCGCATACTTCATCCCATGTTTCCCTTAGTCCCGCCAATGTCTTGCGGCTATAGGTTCTAAAAAATACGGGATTAGCAGCCGGTGCAGTTTCGGGAAACTTTGCACTCTGGCGTTTTCTTTCGAGTTCTCGAACCATATATCAAGTGTCTTGCGTTCTTGTTGCGTGCGGACAGATTATGACTATACGCCAAGTAGTTTGAGTATTAAAGATTGTCAAATTGTCCACTTTACGCTAGCTATAAATCGTACTAATTGCAACAGAAATTTATGATGTATAATGTTGCTCACCCTTGGGTATGAACGTAATAAAAAGTTTTAATTAGCACATTTTAAATCCTAAGTAATTTTAAAATGATTAACATTCGTTGTGAAACTCTGCCAGACCATACAGTAATAGCTGAGGTGAATACATTAGCCTTTGGGCAGGAAAATGAGGCTAAACTTGTGGAAGAAATTCGCCGTTCAGACCGCTATATTCCAGAACTTTCTATAGTTGCAGAGGTTGAAAATGTTGTAGTCGGTCATATTTTATTCAGCTACATTGATTTAGTGGGTGAAGAAACACTACAAGTACTCGGTTTAGCACCTTTGGCAATTCATCCACAGTTTCAAAGACAAGGTATTGGCAGCACACTAATAAAAGCAGGCTTAGAAATAGCAGAGGTAAAGAAAGAAGCCATAGTGATTGTCCTTGGTCATCCCCACTTCTATACTCGTTTTGGTTTTCAGCCTTCTATTGTTTATGAAATCGAGTCTCCTTTTCCAGTACCAGAGGATGTCTTTATGGTTAAACCACTGCAAAGCTATCAAAAAAACTATAAAGGGAAGGTTGTTTATCCCTCAACTTTTCATGGGGTGTAGTATTATTTATTACTAATTAGGGACTTCCAACTAAAAAAATATCCTATCGCGGTGTAGGCGGGGGGGCAGGGAGCAGCTTTCAAGGGTAGGGGGAGAAAGAAAAATATTATCTAAGTACAACTTTGCGTAAAATCGTAACGTTTTTAATGCAAGGGGACGCATTGGCATTGTTACCCCATGCATTGGCATTGTCAGCCGATGCATTGGCATTGTTATCCGATGCATTGGCATTGTTATCCGATGCATTGGCATTGTCAGCCGATGCATTGGCATTGTTACCCCATGCATTGGCATTGCAGGGTATTGCCAAATTTAATTCGCTACGAATTAATGAAATGCTGTACTAAGTAAATTGGATAATTTATAGCGCTTCTCGCTTGAGTCCAATACAGACCTAACCCCCAGCCCCTTAAGAGCTAGCGTTGGGGAGCAAGATTCAAAGCCTCTCTCCTTTTAGGAGAGAGGAATGGAAGTGAGGTCAAAGTGTATTGCTTCCATTCGAGAACCGCTATATTAAAAGCGACGGGAAACTCCAGAGAGCAAGTGGCGTGGAGTTTTTTATTTTTTGGAAGTCCCTTAAGAATTTAGGAAGTTGAAAAAAAATGCTATTTTAGCCGTATTACTTGGCGTCATCTCCAGCAAAAGAATTAGAATAACCTTGAGCTTTCAATTTCTAAAGTTTGAGCTATGTTTGCATTAGTCTCGCTTGAGAAAATTCAACTACCTGTGGGAGCAGTTGTGCGGTTGCCTGCAACCTGGCAAGATTATCAGAGTTTGTGTCAGCAACGAGGTGGCAATTCAATTCCCCGCATAAAATACCAAGATGGAGAAGTCTTACTCATGTCTCCTCTTCCTAAACATGGACGTGATGCCCATTTAATCGCAAATATCATTACAGTTCTGCTGGATTATGTTGGATGTGAGTACGATGCTTTTACTCCTGTGACAATGGAATTACCACAGCAGAGTGGAATCGAACCAGACTATTGTTTTTACATTGACCATTGGGAAGCCGTATCTGGTAAGGAACGAATTGACTGGAGTGCTGATCCTCCTCCTGATTTGGTGCTGGAAATTGATGTAACGAGTTATTCTGATGTGAATGATTACCTCCCTTATAAAGTTCCAGAAGTCTGGCTATACCGCAAAAAACAACTGTGTATTTATCAGTTACAAGGTACAGAATATATTGCTCAAACTCAAAGCCAATATTTCCCAGATATAAATCTCCAGGATATAGTTGCTAGGTGCTTTGAAGTTGCCTACGATCGCAATACCAGTGCCGCAATTCGTGAACTCAAACAGCGCTTAGGTTGAAGAAGAGGAAGGGGAGCAGGGAGATATTAGAAGGGGGATATTACCAGGGCTATTTCGTTCTAAACATAAACCGCCCAGAACTAAAGTTCACAGGCTTTTAGCTTAAGTCCACTAAAGTGGACTAAAAACCTTTCTTAGTCGTCTTTAGACGACTTTTGTTATTAGCCTCAGAATTTATTCTGAGGCGGGCTAGATGAGAATGAAATAGCCCTGGGATATTACTGGTGCTGAAACTACACCCTTTACCTCTAACGCAGCTGCAACCCGTAAAATTAACGCTTCATTATATGGTGCTGCTATCAATTGCACACCCAATGGTAATGCATTTGGACGCTGAATTGGCACTGATAAAACTGGTAAACCAATAAAAGATAATGGTTGAGTAAATAATCCCAAATGAGGACGGACAAGAATTTCTTCGCCATCCAAAATCATGGTTTGTTGACCAATTAGCGGTGCGGAAATTGGTGTAGTTGGGGCAAGAATTACATCCACATTTTGAAACACTTCCCGAACGCGATCGCGATACCATTTTCTAAAGCGTTGGGCTTGCAGATACCAGCTACTAGGAATTAACGCCCCAGCCAAAAAGCGATCGCGTGTTGCTGGATCAAAATCTTGAGGACGACATCGCAATTTATCCAAATGCAGATTTGCACCCTCGCTAGCTGTAATCACAAACGCCGCAGCACGGGCGCGGTGTGCTTCTGGTATCGTTACGTATTCAGTGACTTCTATTGCATCAGCTACCTTTTGCACTGCTGCTAAAGCTTCCAGTTCTGCGCCTTTGGTGAAATAATCAGCAGCGATGCCTTCGGCGGACTTCGTCAACGCAATTCTGATACCAGAAATATCTTGCTTGAGTTGTGGTAAACATAATTCAGGCGGACGCTTTGTGCAAATGGGATCGCGATCGTCTTCTCCTTGAAGCACATCAAACACTGTAGCGATATCCTGTACCGAACGCGCAAAAGGGCCAATGTGGTCAAAACTGCTAGAAAATAAAGCTACCCCAGCCCGAGATAACCTTCCGTAAGTCGGCTTAAAACCAAAAACGCCACATAACGCCGCCGGAACGCGAATTGAACCATTAGTATCAGAACCCAATGTCAACGGTACTAACCCAGCAGCAACAGCCGCCGCCGAACCACCCGATGAACCACCAGCAACTCGTTGTAAATCATAGGGGTTGTGAGTAGCACCGTAATGAGAGTTTTCCGTGACAAAGCCATAAGCGTACTCATCCATATTCAAAGCGCCAACCAGCACAGCACCCGCTTGTTTCAGCTTCGCTACTGCGGTTGCATCTTGGCTAGCTGCTGGGTTCTCTGCATTGATTTTCGACCCCGCCAGAGTCGTTAAACCAGCGATATCGAAGAGATTTTTCACCGCAAAAGGCACACCAGCAAGTATTCCAGGATGATTACCTTGGGCAATTTCCCTGTCAATGCGTGCTGCATCTGTTAAAGCTGTCTCAGCAGTGACAGCCGTAAAACAGTTGAGTTGATTATCCTGCGCTACTATTCGTGCGATCGCAGCCTTGGTAACTTCCACCGCGCTAACTTTGCCTTCACGCACAGCAGCAGCTATTGATACAGCATCAGCTAAGTCAAGATTCATCCTGAAATATTAGAAGATAGGGCGTTTAGCTTTCTAAAAAAGATATCCAGAGTTTAGATGCGTTGGGTGCATCCCAGTTTTTATTTTGCTCTTGAGAATAACTGTCATTGCGTTCGCGCAGCGTCTCGTAGAGAGGAGGAACGACGAAGCAATCTCATGGACTCGTTTTGACCTGAAGAATTTTGCGATTGCTTCGTTCCTCGCAATGACATGTAAAAAAGTGGGATGCTCCCGATGCGTTTGCCCTGAGTCACATGCTCCCCGACTATTGGCTCATCAACGCATATTTGAGCTTCAGCTGTTAACACCCATTCTGTAATGGTGACATATTTGTGTCGATGCGTAGATCCTGCTATCTTTTTCTTGAGAGCTGAACCTGCGCCTAAAACGCCTAATGCAACTAAACCCCAGGCAAAGGCTGGTTCAGGAACAGAAATTGGTTCCGGTGCAGTAATAAAGCTAACATTTACATTGTCATCAAGAACTTGTAAAACGCTTTCTTGATTAAATTGTTGGGTGTATTTATTAATAATGTCGGAGATAGAGGTTTTATTTTGCAGCGTATCGTCAAAAAGTAAGGAGATGTTCTTTGACTTTTCTTTGATCAGCGTGCCTGAATTGTCTAGGTACTGTCCATTAGCATCAAAAACCGTTAATCCATCCGGGAAGCGGGGGGTAATGACATTATTTAAAAAAGTTTGAAAATCTGCATCAGAAACCTCCCCGCCTTCAGGAATGTCGCGCCCGAAGAATAAACTTTCTTGGATAAGAGAAGCAGCCTCTACTTTGACGGCATTAAGTGAAATCGCAATAGAGAGTGCTGCACTTGCGGCTACAGTCTTAGCAATCCCCAAAAACATCTTTTTTCCTATTACATTAGCCATTGGTAATTTTCCACAAAGGCGACAGTTTAAGGTATCCTTGGACTGCTTAACAAGCACAAGTGCTTATTAGGCGGCTCATAACTTTCTTGTCAAGCGATTAAACATATTTTTGTTAAACATAGTATTTTTACCACATCATTACCATTTTCTGCAATAAAGCTCTGTGGATTTAATTTCATGCGGTTTTACACTGCATTAAAAATCACTCATCACATAGCCTTAATGAGTTAACAAAATCGCATTGCTGATTAATACTTAGAGTTTGTCCGTTTACTTTATAACAAAATTGTTATTCATACCTATAGTTACTATTAAACATAACTATGGTTCAAATACTGATGCAACTTCAATATCCTCTGGTATAGGAAAAGAATTTACAAGATTAGCGATCGCACTAATTCTCTCAAAATTTGCCACCACACCATCACGATACTCATCCCTTATCTCTAAATCCAACAATAACCCCATTTGATCAACATACTCACCCACATTAAAACCTTCCATCTCTTCTTTGCGTCCTTGGCGTCTTGGCGGTTCGTTATTCTAAATTTATAACCTCTTGCGGCAACTGAAATAAACCATCTTCCCCAGCCTCAAAATCAACCACTTGAAACACAGCATCAATATTTAACTCACCATAAATATGAGGAAATAATTCACCAACCTCCGCAGCTTCATAACGAATTTCAGCTTTAACTCGATCAGAATCAATGCAAAGAATTACCAAACCCTTTTGATTGGTAAAAAAACGATTCGCAACCCAGATAACTTGTGCTGCTGTCGAACAGTGAATAAATCCTTCCAAGTCTAACGTATCACCCCGATAAGTTCCGAGGATTTTTGCTTGTTCCCATTGTTCGCTTTTAGTGATGTGTAAAATAGTGTTCATGATAATTAATTAACAAATGCGATTAATTTTATACAGTAAACCTGGCTGTCATTTATGTGAAGGCTTGCAAGAAAAGCTAGAACAAATCCAAAATCTTAGTTTCGAGTTGGAAATTAGGGATATTACGACTCGTGAAGATTGGTTCAGTGCATATCAGTACGAGGTGCCGGTACTGTATTTATCGAACCACAGAGGCGCAGAGGGCACGGAGGAAGAAGGGAGTGAGAAATTATTGCCACGTCCTTCTCCTCGTGCTAGTGTGCAGCAGTTAGAGGAAATGTTGCGTAAGTATTTAGCCAATTAGAAAAAAATAATGCAGAATAAGCGCAAGATTAAGAAGGTGACGAGGTTCACAAAATGAAATTGCGGGAATTACTAACGGCGGTAGACAGTGTTGAACAATTGCCTAGCTATCCGATGGAGGATGTGGAAGTTAAGGGTTTGAAGACGAATTCCCATGCTTGTAGTGTGGGAGATTTGTTTATTGGGATGCCAGGAGCGCGGGTTGATGGTGGGGAATTTTGGCAAAGTGCGATCGCATCGGGGGCTGTAGCTGCGATCGTTTCTCCCGAAGCTGCACAAAAAAATCCTCCCACAAATGAAGTTGTAGTCATCAGTGCAAGTAACATAACTCAAGCTTGTGCCCAGATAGCCAGTGCTTTTTATGGTTATCCGGGGCAAAAACTCAAGCTGGTGG
The DNA here is from genome assembly GCF_020829685.1 of Nostoc sp. CHAB 5715. Lineage (GTDB taxonomy): Bacteria > Cyanobacteriota > Cyanobacteriia > Cyanobacteriales > Nostocaceae > Nostoc. The sequence goes on from NZ_JAIVFR010000173.1 coordinate 6,424, forward strand.
GTGTGACTGGTACAAATGGCAAAACTACAACTACTCATCTGATTGAATTTCTGCTCATTAAAGCTAATCTAGCTACAGCTTTAATGGGTACTCTTTACACTCGTTGGGCAGGTTTTGAGCAAACTGCTGCCTACACTACGCCCTTTGCAGTGGAACTGCAACAGCAGCTAGCAGAGGCTGTAAAGGCTGGTAGTGAGTTCGGGGTGATGGAAGTAAGTTCCCACGCTTTGAACCAAGGTAGAGTGTTGGGTTGTCAATTTGAGGTGGCCGTGTTCAGTAATCTTACCCAAGACCATCTCGACTATCACACCGACATGGAAGATTACTTTGCTGCCAAAGCGTTGTTATTTAGCCCTGATTATCTCAAGGGACGGGCAATAATTAATGCTGATGATTCCTATGGGAAGCGCTTAATTGCCTCGTTGGATTCCGAACAGGTTTGGAGTTACAGTGTCAACGACAACAGCGCTGATTTATGGATGAGTAATTTAAGTTACCAGCCGAATGGTGTCAGTGGTACATTACATACACCAAAGGGGGATGTAGCTTTTCGATCGCCCCTAATCGGACAATATAATTTAGAAAATCTTCTCGCAGCCGTAGGAGCAGTTTTACACTTAGGACTAGATTTGCAGTTAGTAGCGTCTGTGATACCTGAATTTCCCGGAGTTCCCGGACGGATGGAACGGGTACAGATTAGTCCTGACCAAGATATTAGCGTGATTGTGGATTATGCCCACACACCCGATAGTTTAGAAAATTTGCTGAAAGCTGCACGCCCGTTTATACCTGGTAAGGTGATTTGCGTGTTTGGTTGTGGCGGCGATCGCGATCGCACTAAGCGCCCAAAAATGGGTAAAATTGCGGCTGAATTAGCTGATGTTGCAGTAGTGACATCAGATAATCCCCGGACTGAAGACCCAGAAAGGATTTTGCAAGATATTTTGGCAGGAATTGCTGATACAGTACAGCCAACTGTAATTTGCGATCGGGCTACTGCAATTCGTACCGCTATTTTACAAGCACAACCCGGTGATGGAGTGTTACTTGCTGGTAAAGGTCACGAAGACTACCAAATTCTCGGCACCGAAAAAATCCATTTTGACGATCGAGAACACGCACGCAACACTTTACACCAAAGACTGAACATAAAAGCTTAATTTGGGCATTGGGCATTGGGCATTGGGCATTGGATATTAATTATTGTCCCCTGCTCCCCCTGCCTCCCCTGCCCCCTGCTCCCGACTCCCCACTCCCCACTCCCCACTCCCTTCTAGTTGTAGTTTTTTATAGTTAATGTTTATTTCCGTGGGAATTTTGTAAAAAATGCACACATAAAGGTGAAAATCGAAGACAGAGTTATTTCTTGCTTCATTCAAGTTGTGCTTGACTCATGAATGTTTCTCTGGCTAAGGATCTGTCTGTTTATCAAGTGATTATGGGAGTGCAAGCGCCTCCTAAACCATTGTCCCTCAGTCCTGCTACTCTGCTATCACTGGTGAGAGCGCAAATTGACTTACTAATTGAGCAGCAAATTGCAGCCACTTTATGGGTGAAGTTACCACCAGAAAAAATTTGGCAATCAGAATTAGCGCGTTATCAATCCTCGGTAAGTGCGTCTAGTCTCATTTATACTTGCCAAATTGACGAAAGTGCAAAAGGGGGAGATGGGGGAGCAGGGGAAGATGAGGGAGCAGAGGAAGCAGGGGAAGAAAATACCCCCTTATCTTCCTCATCTTCCTCATCTTCCTCATCTTCCTCATCCCCTCATCATGTCCCCGTTCACCTATCACCAGATAGCCAAATGCGACGGGAAAACTTTCTGATAGTGTTATCGCCCCAGTTTTGCAGTTTAATTTTGGCTCATCGACCACTTAAAAAACGCAAAAATAAGACATCGGGGAAGGTAAATACTAATAAAAACCAGCCGTTACTAATTATAAATACTCTTGAGGGGAGAGTAATTCAGCAAGTATTAAATGGTATCGAACAAGCGATTACGCCAGAATCATCCCCAATACCTGTTGATTTTATTTGTCCAACTGCGCCCCAAGGCGCACTGATGAATCAACTGTTTGCAAAACAACTACTGCGACAAGATGAAATTAATCGTCAAATCATCGCAGTACGCAGTACCAAGTTGCAGCAGCAAAATCAAGAACTGCAAAACAAAGAGCAACTCAAAGATGAATATCTAAAAAACGTGTGTCAGGAATTGCGTACACCCTTGACGCACATGAAGACAGCACTTTCGTTATTGAATTCTCCTAATCTTAAACCCCCCCAGCGACAACGTTATTTACAGATGTTAAATACCCAGTGCGATCAGCAAAATTCCCTGATTACTGGTTTGTTGGAACTGGTGCAGCTGGAACGTAATTTAGAAGGAACAGCTTTAGAGTTGGTGCGGCTCTCAGAGATTGTACCTGGAGTAGTTAGTACCTACCAACCTCTAGCCCAAGAAAAAGGGATTATGCTAGCCTACACCGTACCTACTGAACTTCCATCTATTTGGTGTGTGAGTGGTGGGCTGAGGCAGATTGTGATTAATCTGCTGCACAACAGCATTAAGTTTACTCCTAATGGGGGTGAAGTATGGGTGCGTGCCCGAATTCAAGGCGATTATGTCCAATTAGAATTCCGCGACACAGGTATCGGTATTGCCGAAAGCGAGATTCCCAGAATCTTTGACCGATTTTATCGTGTGCGTACAGCAGCAAATGAAGATTATGGTGGTGCTGGGTTGGGGTTAACAATTGTACAGCAATTGCTAATGCGCTCTGGCGGTTCTATTTCTGTGAAAAGTAAATTATATGAAGGTTCTACATTTACAGTACAACTGCCAAGCGTTGGCGATACCCCAAGAGCGATCGCAATAGAAAATGAGTGATGAGTTACAATAGACATCTCCGAAAATGAATGTAGAGACGTTGCATTGCAACGTCTGTACAAGGGTTTCAGGTAACGCATAATTAATTTCTGGAGATGTCTAATTATCCCCTGAGTTAACTTTATGGTGCTATAGCAATCCTATTTGGGTTATAAAAATTTTAGTCATTAGTCATTACTACCAATAACCAATGACTAATGACTAATGACTAATGACTAATGACCAATGACCAATGACTAATGACTAATGACTAATGACTAATGACCATTGTACAGACGCGATTAATCGCGTCTCTACTAATGACTAATGACCAATGACTAAGATTGTTAGCTAGAAGTTTTTGGTAGCGCGGCGGTAATTTGGCGGAGCATCATGACTT
>NZ_JAIVFR010000174.1 GCF_020829685.1 Nostoc sp. CHAB 5715
ATCAGTTAGATTTTTTAGAAAAATTTAGCGGACTAGTCAACAAAAAATATTTACCACAAATTTCCAAAGATATCGAAAATATGCAGCTTGGCTTGCAACTTTTAGAAGATACAATTAACGTTACTCGCAATCGCATAGAAGTCGAAAAATCTGAACGAGAGCGTAACTTCCAAGAGCTTATAGCTGTTGCAGGTGCTGGTATAGCAACCGTATCTCTACTACAATCACCTGCCAAAGATTTTTGTAGTAAAGAAAGTATGAAAGATATCTTTCCTAAAATTCCTTATTTTTGCAACTACCCCTTCAGTTCCAGTCTGATGGTTGGAATCATTGTTGGTTTTGTGGTTTGGTGGCTGAGAAAACGATTGCGATCGTGAGAGGGAGCATCCCACTTTTTTACATGTCATTGCAAAATAAAAACTGGGATGCACCCATCGTGAGATGATATAACATCCTCAATAGTTGAATTCCTTAGCTGATCGACTAAAATAACTTTTTCGTAAACACTAGGACTAGCCCTTTCAATGTAAAACCGTGTCCTATTTGGGGCGAATAAGACACGGTTTCATAGAAGTATTTAGTTATAATTTTACAAAAATCAAAGTAATATTTGATTTATACCAAAGTAATCCATTTACTGAAAGTTGTTTCCTGGTTTATTAACTTTCTCTGTTGTGGGAAACCCTTGATGATCGTAGTTTGTCCTTTCTTGAGTCAGGGCGATCGCACTAAAGAAAATAGCACTTCCTACAGCCAAGGCTACCATAGGACGCTTCAGCAAGACAAAATCTCTGACAATCCTAGCTAAAGGTCGGCTTTGACGACGTAGCGACGAAGCAACCATCAATTGTCTCCAAGTAAACGGATCGCGCACATAATGACCGCTTTGGCAAACTACTAGCCGTTCCTGGCAATAGGGACAGCAAAACAAGCCCATGCGCGTTTTAACTGGTTTGGGCGTAGTATTTCTTTGGCAAATTGGGCAAGTAACATAATGATTATCAAAGGTGTGTATATTCATTTACCTCGTCCGCCTAGTCCATTTACTCGCTCTATAACAATAGCTATACTGAATTGGGATCGATACTTAGCAGACTTCCAAGTATGGTTTGACATCAGCCATAAATCACACATACATTGTATTACTACCAAGGATGGCTCAATGGTCGCAACACGAGTATAGCTAGATTTAGGCAAGGATGACTCCTAGTTAATATTCGCGGGTGCGTCCACCCAGCCCACAAAAACTTGTTGTCTCTAGAAAAAATAGCGTTGGCGCTCACTCGCACCCCACTAGCCGCAACTACGTCCAAACTAGGCATCGCTGACCCTTAAATAATTGTCTCCCATGTAACCATTCTCCCCATAAAAATTTGCACAATGACATTTTTTACTAAATCTTTGTAAATCAAGCAAATAAAGTCTATTTGTCTGGTTGCTAAATAATGGCTCACAATGATAAGTAACAGATAAAAATTTAAATTTTTTCTTACATTTACCCCGCCTCTCAATGACTCTCTTGCCTCCCACTCAACTGAGGAAGGTAACGGAACAACCTGCCTTTCCTACACCTTCCGCTCGTTTAGCCCACCTTATTAATCGTTTTCAACCATCCCCAGAAACCGTTGTCCTGTTTTTAGCCATGCTCATTGGCGGTGGTACGGGTATGGGTATAGTCACCTTTCACTATTTAATCCAGCTGATTCACCAGCTGATGCTGGAAAATTTAATGGGTCAAATTGGCGTTTGGGGTGCTTGGACTTTAGCCTGCGTTCCCACCCTTGGCGGATTAATCGTTGGCTTGATGCGCTGGCGCACTCAAGATTTTGGCCCTGAACTTTCATCTCTTATCGCCGCCTCTGAGGGAACAGAGATTAGGCGACCACTACGACCAGTTACGAAAATGCTGGCTGCATCTGTTTCTTTGGGGAGCGGTGCTTCTTTGGGCCCAGAGGGGCCGAGTGTAGAAATTGGCGCAAATTTTGGCATGTTGTTCTCTGTGATCCTGAATGTATCTCAAGAACGCCAACGTTTGCTTTTAGGTGCTGGCGCTGCGGCTGGACTTGCGGCCGGATTTAATGCTCCTATCGCTGGAGTATTTTTTGCTCTAGAGGTGGTGATGGGAGCGACATCTTTCGCTACTTCTGGTGTGAGTGTGGTGCTGTTAGCGGCGGTGGTAGCAGCATTAATTGCCCAAATTGGTTTGGGGGCACAACCTGCTTTTGATTTACCTGTCTACCAAGTCCGCAGTCCCTTAGAATTACCCCTTTATCTTGGCTTGGGTTTAGGGGCCAGCCTAGTTTCTGTCACTTATACTCAATCAATTCGGGTAGCAAAAGCCTGCTTTGCTGGTAAGGTTCCAGGTTTTGCCTTTTTGGGACAAATTCCTGAGCCGATTCATCCAATTATTGGCGGTGTGATGATTGGCGCAGTTGCTTTGCACTTCCCGCAAATTCTGGGCGTCGGTTATGAAACTGTAGAAGCAATGCTTCAGGATGTGGAGTTTCCACTTTACCTGTTGGTGGTGCTGTTGGTGGTGAAGTTAGTGATGACTGCAATTAGTGCGGGTAGTGGTTTCATCGGTGGTTTGTTTGCACCAGCAATGTTTTTAGGTGCTTCTTTTGGATCGGCTTATGCCAAAATTTTGGCTGTAGCATTCCCGGCTATTTGCGATCAAATGGCGGCTCCCCCAGCTTACGCAATGGTAGGAATGGCCGCAGTGCTGGCTGGTAGTGTTAGAGCGCCGTTAACGTCTATTTTAATGCTGTTTGAATTAACCCGCGACTATCGCATTGTTTTACCGTTGATGGCAGCTGTGGGTTTGAGTGTTTGGCTAGTGGAAAGGATTAAACCAACTTTTAACTCTAACTCTAACTTACAACAAATTGGTCTTTCTGAATTGAAAGATGAACAAGCGGAAATTGTGCAGCAAATTTTGGTAGAAGATGCCATGTATCCCTGCCCAAAAAAGTTACCTGCAACTCTTGGAGTGTTAGATGCAGCTGTAGAAATGATCCGCGATCGCGTCCGCAGTGCTTTAGTAATTGATGAAGCAGAGCAATTAATTGGTATACTTTCTCTGGAAGATATTAACCGTGCCCTTGCTCTTTGGCAAACTTACTCAAATTCGCCAACTGAAATTCCAGATAATTTATCCAGTCAAACCCTCATAGACATTTGTACTACTGAAATCCTCTATGCATGGCAAGATGAACTATTATCTGAGGCTTTAGACCGCATGAGTCTTAGAGGTTTGCATCAATTACCAGTGGTAGCACGAGATAAACCCGATCGCATTTTGGGTTTACTAGAAAAAGAGCAAATTGCGTTAACCTGCAATTTAGCAGTTACGCGCAAGGCACTTCGCCACTATTTACCAGTCTTACCGATTACAGATATAGTCATTAGTCATTAGTCATTGGTCATTGGTCATTAGTCATTAGTCATTGGTCATTGGTCACTTGTACTGCCCTTCTCTACGAGAGGCTGCGCCAACGACTACGCTCAGGAACCGCGACTTGTGCCAAGCGTTGCCGAGGTAAGCCGAAGTATTAGTCATTGGTTTTTACAAAGGACAAATGACGATTGACTAATGACTATTTATAGTCATTGGTTTTTACAAAGGACAAATGACAATTGACTAATGGCCATTTATTAAGCTGTAGCGTCTAGGGCTTCATCACCTTCTTGATCTTCTGGGTCTACCTGTTTCAGACGAATGTGCTTTTTGCCTAAAGTAATTAGAAACTCATCTCCTGGTTTCAGATTCATCTGTTTTGTATAAGCTGAACCTATAAGTAAGTTACCATTCGATTGCACACTAATTCTATAGCTAGCACTACGTCCACCACGCCCATTAGCACTGGGTGTACTGTCCAACTGAATGCCTTCGGCATCAATTAGGGCATTTAAGAACTTCATCATATTGACGCGCTCTATACCATTTTTGGTAACGGTATAGTAGCCACACTTTTTGGCTTTGTCTTCTTTGCTCTCGCTCTCTAGCTCTTTGACTTTTTTGAGCAGTTCTTCACCGATTAGGGGTTCAATTTTTTTCTGTTTAGGCATCAACTTAGGTCGAAAATGAATGTTTGAAGTGTTGGAATCGATTTTATTTTAGCTGACGTTGAGCTAATAGGAACATAATCCTTTAGTTTTTATCTCAACCTAGCCAAGTATATTACACTCAGATGCACAATTGTTATCCCATTACCAATATTGTTAAGACAATCTATTTTAGATAACGCTGGCAATGCTGATAACTATATATATATAGTTAGTGAATCACTGCTAGACTATACAAGTTTTAAGTTTTCTAAAGTGACACTCGAAAAGTTGTTTACTTGCTGAGGATGATAACAGTGTCACAGAATGATAAGTAAAACTGATCCTTAGTCATTAGTCACTTGTACTGAGCGTTGTCGAAGTATTGGTTATTTACAAAGGACAAACAACAAAGCTTGCCAAAATGAAACTAACTACTAGAGGACACTATAGTGTGAAGGCGTTGCTAGATTTGAGTTTACAGCCAAAATATGGCCCTGTATCTGCCAGAGCGATCGCTAAACGCCAAGATATCCCAGCACCTTACCTCGAAAAACTACTAATAGAAATGCGTCGTGCGTCAATAGTTAAATCAATTCGTGGTAGCATCGGCGGATACCAATTGGCAAGAGAGCCTGCACAAATATCTATAGGACAAATTTTAGAAGCAGTTGGCGAGACTAGCCATTTACCCCATCACACCCCAGCACCTGCACAAGCTGAAGATTGGGTAACATTTAGCCTATGGCAGAGACTCAACCAAAAGCTCAAAGAAGCTTTGTACAGTATTACTTTGGCAGACCTTTATTATGATGCTCGTAGCTGGCAAGCTGCTCTTGGGGAAGAAGCTAGTTTTGTGGTTTAGTCAAAAGTCAATCGTCCAAATATTGACCCTTGACTCGTAACTTATGACCAATAGCATCTATATCTTAATAATTGCTGCATTTTTAGATTATTTAATTGGCGATCCTTGGAATTGGCCTCATCCAGTGCAAGTTATGGGGTGGGTAATTTCTCGCCTGACCAAATTTTCTCTCCAATTGTGTCAAAATTCTCTAACGCAACGCCTAGCTGGAATTTTACTAGGTATTATCCTGATAATTGGTGGTGGACTTGTTGGCTTTTTAATTATTCAAAGTGCCAAATTGGTTCATCCGTTGTTGGGAATTGCAATAGATAGCATTCTTTTGGCTAGTTGTTTTGCTGGCAGAAGTTTACGAGCCGCAGCAGTGGCTGTTTTAGAACCTTTAACAGCAGGAGATTTGGAAAAAGCTCGGAAGATTTTAAGTAATTACGTTGGTCGAGATACCCAAAACCTCTCACAAGCAGAAATTTCCCGAGCCGTTTTAGAAACGGTTGCAGAAAATGCCACTGATGGGGTAATGGCTCCGCTTTTTTATGCAATTGTTGGTGTCTTTATACCAGTTGTGGGGCCAACTCCTTTGGCTTTAGCATATAAAGCCAGCAGTACCCTTGATTCAATGGTGGGCTATCGAGAAGCACCCTATACTTATTTGGGATGGTTCTGTGCGCGGTTGGAAGATTGTTTGACTTGGCTACCTTGTCGGTTAACAGTGGTGACTCTGGCGCTGTTATCGGGTAAACCGATGCATGTTTGGCGAATTTGTCGTCGGGATGCAATTAACGATCCTAGTCCCAATTCTGGCTGGAGTGAGTGCGCCTATGCTGCTTTTTTAGGTGTGCAAATGGGGGGTACAAATTGGTATCGTGGGGTAGCTAAGTACAAACCACTGCTAGGAGATGCTATTTATCCCATTACTGCAACTTCTATTCAGAATGCTTTGCAGTTGACCCGATATTGTTTTTTGGTATGGTTAGGGATAGCGATCGCAATATTCTTAATATTTCCAAATAGGTAATGATAAATATAAAGTTAGGAGTTAGAAACGCGATTAATCGCGTCTGTACAGGAGTTAAGAATAAAAACTCCTAACTCCTAACTCATCACCCCTAACTTATCACTCACTATGTCTGCCAAAGTAGTTGAAATTCTCTCATCAGAAGAAATCCGTCGTACCTTGACTCGCCTTGCCTCTCAAATTGTGGAAAGGACACGTGATTTGTCTCAACTGGTGCTTCTTGGTATTTATACAAGAGGTGCGTTATTAGCCGAATTGTTGGCACGTCAGATTGAGACGCTGGAAGGTGTAGTCGTGTCAGTCGGCGCTTTGGATATTACATTTTATCGAGATGACCTTGACAAAATTGGATTGCGGACTCCAGCGAAAAGCGAAATTCCTTTTGACCTGACGGGGAAAACCGTTGTACTTGTGGATGATGTGATTTTCAAAGGACGGACGATTCGCGCCGCTTTGAACGCAGTCAACGATTACGGTAGACCAGAGGTGATTCGTTTAGCTGTGTTAGTAGATAGGGGCCATCGAGAATTACCAATTCACCCAGATTTTATTGGCAAAAAGTTACCTACTGCTAAAGAAGAAGTTGTCAAAGTTTACTTACAAAATTGCGATGAACGAGATGCAGTGGAGTTGATTAGTCATTAGTCATTAGTCATTAGTCATTAGTCATTAGTCATTAGTCATTAGTCATTAGTCATTAGTCATTAGTCATTAGTCATTAGTCATTAGTCATTAGTCATTAGTTATTCTCTCCCTGCTTCCCCTGCTTCCCCACTCTCCCACACCTCACCCGGCACAAGTCGCGGTTCCTGAGCGTAGTCGTTGGCGCAGCCTCTCGTAGAGAAGGGCAGTACAAGTGCCCAATGCCCAATGCCAACTCCTAATTATTTTTGACTGTACTAATAGTTTGCAATAATTGGCTAGCTGTATAAGGCTTGGATAAAAAGGCTTTGATACCCATGTCATAAGCTGTATTAACTTTATCCTGCGAAGTCAGTCCACTGATAGCAATGATTTTGACATTGGGGTTAATTTTTCGCAGGGTGCGGATAGTAGTTATTCCATCCATTGACGGCATGAGCATATCAGTTAATACAAAAGATATTTTATCTCAATGTTCTGCATATAAGGCTATTGCTTCAATGCCATCACTAGCTGTGATTGCTTTGTAGTTATGGCTTTCTAAAGATGTTTTTGTCACATCTCTAATGGCAGCTTCGTCATCTACAACTAAAATTAATTCTCCTTGCCCTGAAGGTAATACCTGTTCTTGTTCTTCTATAGTTTCCACCGCCTCTTGTGCTGGGAGCGATCGCCCCTTTTCAGATTGCTGGGAGGATGTTAACTGAATCATAGCGATCACCCTTTTTGCTTGTATGCAATACACTCCGACCTCTTTCTTTTTAGGAAAGAAGCTTTGAATCTTACTCCCCAACGCTAGCTCTTAAGGGGCTGTTCTTGTTAGGTCTGTATTGGACTCAACCCAGAAGCCCTATAGTGGTGGGTTTAATTGTCATAAAAAATTGACATTATTCCCATTGCTCAACATCTAACCAACTATCAATGTCATAAAATCATGACAATTCGATCCCAGAAGGGCTTGTAAATTCGTGAAACAGGCAAAAAACCTATGGAAACCCCTTGATCCCTAGATATGCTTAGTGGTTAATATTGACTTAACAGATGAACTTTTCCGATCCCAAAGAAATGCTAATTTTGGCATAACTAAGGAATTGATTGGAAGTTACCCCAATTTAAAAACAGACTAAAAAACCTTAAAAACTGGGCAAAACCAGGAGTCAGGATAAAAAATTCATCTGGAGTGGATGACATTTTACATAGCATTCTTTAACCAGGGGAAATCATTTACCGCTTAAACTACTGGAGGCCAAATTAATGGCAAAAGAACGCCCGCCACTAGAGGAGATGACCTTACGCCAACTACGCAAAGTTGCTAGCGAATATAGCATCTCTCGGTATAGCCGAATGCGTAAATCACAATTGCTGGCATCAATTCAAGAAGTCCAACGCAGTAAAAATTTACTTAGTCCATCTCGTTCATTGGAGGCACAGGAAACCGTGGAAGCTGCAAAGTTTGAATTAGGTCAGGAAGATCGAACTGGTGGATCTTTGGCTGATGTTGATGAAGGACTCGCAGATTTGCCCTCTGGCTATGGTGAAAGCCGGATTGTCCTCTTACCACGCGATCCTCAGTGGGCTTACACTTACTGGGATATTCCCAATGAGCATAAAGAGGAACTGCGCCGACAAGGGGGACAACAACTCGCACTACGGATTTATGATGTCACCGACATAAATCTTGAATACCAAAGCCCCCACAGCATTCAAGAATATCCTGCTGATGAACTAGCTAGAGAATGGTATCTACCAGTTCCAGTTAGCGATCGCGATTATGTGATCGATATCGGCTATCGTGCTGCTGATGGTCGCTGGTTAGTACTAGCTCGTTCAGCTAGAGTACACATTCCTCCTGTCTATCCTTCTGACTGGATTGAAGATGTCTTCATCACTGTTAACTTTGAAGAAGATTTGCGTGGTAAGACTCAATACGAACTAGTTCTCCCAGCCAAGAAGATTGCAGCTACCGCCAATGGTAATGCTGGTAACGCTGTTGTCAATGGTAACGGCAACCCCATCTACGACCAAATCTTTGGTATAGCCGAATCAGCCGAAGCGCTACGGGTTGCTGGTTCTATCTTCGGTTCCCAGCACCAAGTACCAGGTTTTGCGCGTCCTGAACAAGCTATTAGCTCCTACATTTTCCCATCTGGTGTAGGTATGTGGGCAGTTCCTACCGTATCAGGCTTAACTGCTTCCGGTGCAGGAATGTCAGGTATTGGCTTCTCGGCTTCCGCCGTACCAGTGCGTCCGCGCCAGTTCTGGTTAATTGCCGATGCTGAATTGATAGTCTACGGTGCAACCGAACCCGATGCTACCGTAACCATTGGTGGTCGTCCAATTCAGCTAAATCCAGATGGAACATTCCGCTTCCAGATGTCCTTCCAGGATGGTTTAATTGACTATCCAATCTTGGCTGTAGCTGCTGATGGTGAGCAAACCCGGTCGATTCAGATGAAATTTAATCGTGAGACACCATCTCGAAATACTAACACTAAAGAAGAAGCTGTTTTAGAATGGTTCTCTTAAGTTTTAGTTCTTAGATAAACTCCAGATTCAAATTTTAAATTATTCCCCGCTATAGTAATTCTGTAGCGGTTTTTTTTGCATTAGTATGTCTACAAAAAAATTATTTTTGTTATTTATTTTGATAATTGGTGCAACCTTATTATCAGGTTGTCAAGAGATTGAAGCAAATTCAGTTCCAAAAGCATCTAAAACTTGCCCTGGCAAAGATGCTAAGTTCAGCATTGATTTTTTTAAAACTAATAATCAAGGTAAAAGAAATCAAAAAGGTATTAACAATGTAATTATTTTTAATCCCAAATCAGCAAAATTAGATTTCAAAGTTAATGTTGGTCTATCTCATAAACTCTACGCTAAAGATGCTAAGGGGAAACTGCGTAAAGAATATGTACCAAAACAGTTTCGTGAACTCATCGGCGATGAGAATGCCAAATTAAACGGACAGCTACCCATTGCTGCAATTAATGCCGACTATATAGGTACTGATGATAAACCACAAGGCTTAAATGTTTCTCGTGGTGTCGAGTATTCGGGAGCATTTAAAAATAATTACATTGTTAATACCTTTTTGATTTCTTTTACCTTGATTATTAG
>NZ_JAIVFR010000175.1 GCF_020829685.1 Nostoc sp. CHAB 5715
ATCATGTCCGACTTAGTACTTAGTCAAAAGCGAGCGGAGCGTGGCAATCCCAAACCTTTGCGATTGCTTCATTCCACTTCGTTGCATTCGCAATGACATATCGTAAGTGATTTGCCGAACTTGATATAATACGAAGTTGCCAAAGCTTTCCAGAAATTTTGCGGGCATGGTGTTACGAGATTGATAGAACTGGGGCTATTCGGTTAGCCAACTGAAGAGTTTACCAATAGTGAGGCTGAAGGATTCGGCAAAGGGTGGGACGGGTAAGCGATCGCTCTCTTGCTCATAGACAGCGATGGTGCGTAGGCGAAGCCCGCCCTAGGCATCGCCAAAATAAACAAACACAAGTTCCTCTTCTGGGTCAATCAACCATCCCATTTGGGTGCTGTGGGCGAGGCTGTGGAGGATGTTGCGGATAACTTTGCTTTGGCTTTGGTCGGGGGACAGGATTTCTATCGTCCAGTCGGGTGCGATCGCAAAATTATTCGACACTTTGCCGTTCTGATCGCGGGGAATGCGTTCCCAAGTGAAGACTGCAATATCAGGAACAATTGACCGTCTATAAATTCACTGGCAGGTTTGGTTTCCGGCAGCTTGAGAAATTCATCGAGGGTCAAGGGTTTGGCAGGAGTTTGAACCATTGCCGTTTGGGGTGGTGGGTTGTGAGTATTGTATCGTTATGCTTAAACGGGTTCGAGGTTAAATAGTATTTGATGCAAACACAAGACAGGGTAAAAGTCAACCAAGTCGCAACGGCGATCGCAGCCAGTCAACAATATTTGCTTTCGATTCAAAATCCCGACGGTTACTGGTGGGCAGAGTTACAATCCAATGTCACCATCACTGCTGAAGTCGTTCTTTTGCATAAGATTTGGGGAACAGACCAAGGCAGACCTTTAGACAAAGTTGCAGCATACCTGCGTCAAGAGCAACGGCAGCATGGTGGTTGGGAACTTTTCTTTGGTGATGGCGGAGAACTTAGCACCTCGGTTGAAGCCTACATGGCGTTAAGGCTGCTAGGTGTACCAGCAACCGATCCAGCGATGATTCGGGCGCGAACGTTTATTCTCCAACGGGGTGGTATCAGCAAAACTCGGATTTTTACCAAATTGCACCTAGCCTTAATTGGCTGCTACAACTGGCGCGGTATTCCCTCGCTACCACCTTGGGTGATGTTGTTGCCAAAAGCTTTCCCAGTCAATATCTACGAAATGTCTAGCTGGGCACGTTCCAGCACAGTACCATTACTGATTGTGTGCGATCGCAAACCTGTTTTTATCACCGATCCAACTATCAACCTAGATGAGCTATACGCTGAAGGTGTTGATCGAGTCCGGTGGGAATTACCCCAAACTGGCGATTGGACAGATTTATTCCTCACCCTTGATCGGGGGTTCAAGTTGGCAGAAAGTCTGAATTTAGTACCCTTCCGTGAAGAAGGCATCAAAGCCGCCGAAAAATGGATTTTAGAACGCCAAGAAGCTACAGGTGACTGGGGTGGGATTATTCCGGCGATGTTAAATTCAATGCTGGCTTTGCGGTGTCTGAATTATCACCAAAGCGATCCCATTGTAGAACGAGGTTTGCAAGCAATTGATAACTTTGCCATTGAAACAGAGGATAGTTACCGAGTTCAACCTTGTGTTTCACCCGTCTGGGATACAGCTTGGGCGATGCGTGCTTTAGTAGAATCTGGCTTTGCACCAGATCATCCCGCCGTGGTGCAAGCTGGAGAATGGTTGTTGCAAAAACAAATTTTAGACTACGGAGATTGGGCTGTAAAAAATCGTCAGGGAAAACCAGGGGCTTGGGCATTTGAGTTTGAAAATCGCTTTTATCCCGATGTAGACGACTCGGCTGTGGTGGTGATGGCTTTACATTTGGCGAAACTCCCCAACGAAAAAATCAAGCAGGCTGCGATCGCTCGTGCCTTAAACTGGATTGCATCTATGCAATGTAAACCAGGCGGGTGGGCTGCTTTTGATTTGGATAACGATCAAGATTGGCTTAACTCCATCCCTTATGGCGACTTGAAAGCGATGATTGATCCAAACACCGCAGATGTTACGGCTAGAGTCGTAGAAATGCTTGGTGCTTGTGATTTGTCAATTGATAGTTATAATTTAGAGCGATCGCTTACTTATCTTCACAGCGAACAAGAAACCGAAGGCTGTTGGTTTGGTCGTTGGGGTGTAAATTATATCTACGGCACCAGTGGCGTTTTATCAGCCTTGGCGTTAATTGCTCCTCAAAAGCATAAACTCAGTATAGAACGAGGAGCAGCTTGGTTAGTCGGATGTCAAAACCCAGATGGAGGTTGGGGTGAGACTTGCCGCAGCTACGACGACCCCAGTCTCAAAGGAAAAGGAAATAGTACTGCATCTCAAACTGCTTGGGCTTTAATTGGCCTCTTGGCAGCAGGTGAAGCAACTGGTAAATTAGCTCTTGGTGCCATTGAGCGGGGAATTGCCTACCTAGTGGCAACTCAACAGCCAGATGGTACTTGGTTTGAGGCTGACTTTACAGGTACTGGCTTCCCCTGCCATTTTTATCTCAAGTATCATCTGTATCAACAATACTTTCCCTTAATCGCACTAGGTCGTTATCAAGCAGTTTTGCGTTAGTGGAAGGAGGAAGGGGGTAGGGGGAGCAGGGGGAGATGAGGGAGCAGGGGGGGCAGGGGGAGCAGGAGGGAGAATAATTTGTAACTGTAATTTAACGTGAGTCTCCAAGGGAGGCGCACGTTAAATTAAGATTCGTGGACGAGTCTTTTTTACTCGTGAATGAGTCTTTGATACTCGTGAATGAGTCTTTTATACTCGTGAATGAGTCTTTTATACTCGTGAATGAGTCTTTTATACTCGTGAGCGAGTCTTTTTTACTCGCCTCCCCTGCCCCCTCATCTCCCTCATCTCCCTCATCTCCCCCTGCCCCTTGCCCTCTTCTAGAGTTTGCTAAGGACAAAAGCGGTAAGAAATCCAAACACAGTTAAAACCCCTACGACAGATGTGGTTCAAATACATGAAAACTGCTGTAAAAACAGAAGTTTCCCAACTTTTAAACATAAAGGTGAGGCTATGCCCCACCTACGGTTCCTAACTCAAAACTATTACAGCACCTGCTTGAAGAAATTCACTAAATCCTCAATGTTGGGTGTGTGAAGTAAATCTATTACTTCTGTAGCTTTTTCAGAAGGTATATAGTCATCTGGTACGCCGATGATTGAAGTTCCCAAGTTTTGGGCTAATTGATACCAAAAAGCCAATTTCTCATCAGCATTTATTGAAGCGTACTCTTGAGTAGGAATTCCTGTTTCTCCTACTTCATCTTGGTTTAGCAGCTGACGCAAAGCAAACAACTGTTCTGCTTGTGGAAGGTTTTGAATTTGTGCAACTAAATTTGCAGTCTTTTCATTTGGTACATTATTGAGGCAGAGCGACGGAATTTCATCACAAATTTCAGTGTAAAGTAAAGCTAGGACAGTCAAGCGATCGTCTGTATCCAAACTCTGAAATTTCGATACACTTTGTTCTAAAAAATTGACGTTCGTAGAAGTCATAAACACCTCAAAGTAATTAACTGCTTAATTAACTAAAAAAATCTCGATTTAACTTTATAGAAAAAGCTATATAAAATATACTCTTAATATAAAGTAAGCATATTTAAACCAACCAAAAGACAGATTAATTCAACTATAATTACTTTTAATATATCGAGTACAAAACAAAGAGCGTTACGACTGTCAGGTGCAACTGGACTAAGGACATACATAAACACAGAGTTTTAGTTTTTACTCTGTGTTTATTTATCAAAAAAATGAAAACGCCAGTCATCAAAATTTGGCTTGATATTAAGCGACTGGCGGATATAACACCCTTGCCCTTCTCATAAGAACAATGCTGCATATCGCAGGCTAGAGTTGGAACGCTACGCTAACACCAATCGCCTATAGTAATCCGCTTTGATTTTTGAAATTATTTGCGTAGGCGGGGAGTAGGGAATAGGGAGTAGGGAGTAGGGAATCAGGCTTTTCGAGGTGTACGGTGTTTATTCAAAAATCAAATAGGAATCCTATATATCTGGCAAAGAGTAAAGGTATTCTGATTCCTGAATTCTTCTACTACAACCAAATGAACTTGGTATAAAAGGTAGTAGCCTCAAGCACCCTAAAAACCAATACGCTTGGGTTAGCGCCAAAAACCTTAAATTGTGTAGGTTGGGTTGAGGAACGAAACCCAACATTTCCGGGGCTTTGTTGGGTTGCGCTTTGCTTAACCCAACCTAAAATTTTCCACAAAGCCAAGCGTATTGCCCTAAAAACTTCAAAAGTGCTAAATTTCAGCACCTGGTTTTGCTTCGGCGCCCATTGGCGAAACATAATCACGGAAAAGAGTAATCTGTTGCTCAAACTCTAATCCTTGAATTCTGCCAAACAACTGTTGAGATTCTGAGGGAAGTTGATACTCAGAAGGTACAGTAATGATAGTACCATCATCCATACCTTGAGATAATCGATACCAAAATAGTAGCTTAGTGGTATCACCTAAAGAACCATATTCACGAGAAATTAGGGTATCTACTTTATTAATCAAGTCACGCTGAACTTGTAATTGTTGTTCGTGAGATAGTTCTTTAACTTGATTAAACAAACCTTCAGCGATTTCTGGGGAAACAGTGCTAGCACCAGGAGCGGCTGGCGTAATTGACTTACCTATTTCTTTGTAAATGAACCAAAACAAAGCCAGTTGTTGATCCACACCCAACTGTTGCCAAGCTTGAACATGTTCACGAATAGTTGGATCGCCAGTTTGTGTAAATGTCATTATTAACTCCAATTGCAATTAATTGATTTCATTAGCAAGGTTATCAAATGTACATTTAGGGTTTTACCCTACTGAAGACAGATGTATTGAAATCATAAAGAAGAAGAATTATAAACAAAACATAAATCGGGCAAACTTTAGTCCTGCGTTAGTTAGAAGTATTACAGTTAGATCAAAACCCAAAAGAATGCTTACTTTTGGCAAGGTAAAGGAGTTAGCAATGGGAATGCTATTAAATTGAGATATTACCCTGAGGTATTTCGGTAGATAGATGTTAATTTTTTTGTGACAGTGCTTAGAAAAGCACTGCCCAATTCAGCGACATTAATTTATTAACGGCGACATCCAATTTTGCTTTTATTTAGCTTATTCTCGCCGCTCTTGATAATCTTCAGAAGACTTCGGATCTAACTCCCAGCGAGAATCGTCACGCTCCTCTAAAATTTCGTTGGTACGCAAAAACGCAAAATCATCCATTTCTAAACCTACTGCTGCTTCTAGCTCCTCAGTTACATTTTGATCGGGTGTAGCAGCGGTACCACCAACAGCTTCATCCCCAACTGCATCTGCATCTTGCCAATAAGCGTCAACATCGCCACCAGTAAGTTCAGGACTAGTTTCTGTGTACTCGTGTTTTTCTGCTCTCATTGAGCGCCCACCAATATTGTATCCCGGCAAGTCTTTCACACCAGTACCGTAGGATTCGGTAATTTCCTGTGGCAAATCATTGGTTTCAATTTCGTCATTATGATTTTTTTCTGCCATGATACTAGCCCTTTTGTGCTTTCTCACAATAACGTTTTATTGTCACCCAGTTGTCTAACTAGAGATGTATAGCTTTAGTAATAAAAGAATCTATCCCCTTGGTACGAAGCTCAACTAGCGATCGCGCCATACTATGTAAATATGAATTCATGGTCAAGCAACTTGTAGTTGAAGTTTTTAGTTATGAGTTAGGAGCTATAAAACCGAAATTATTCAGTAGCCAAGTTCTCACTCATAACTATTTTTTTCTTCTTAAGCAAAAATAAAAACTTAAGTTTAGCCATTTAACTTTGCACGCCCAATTTTATCACGATTACGAAGAACTGTTTGGGACTTAACCAACAAGTTAATTTCTTGCATAGTAGCCAAAAACAAAAATTCTCAGGGAAAATTCGGCTGTTTAACTGTGCTAGTCGATAATTGTACCTAGTTAAATACTAGAAATAAACAGGTAATACAATCAATGACTGACCATAACAATTATTCCGGTAATAAAAAAGTTGCCATTCTCATTGAACAGGCAGTAGAGGATGCAGAATTTACAGTTCCTTATAATGGACTAAAACAAGCGGGAATGGAGGTAGTAGTCCTCGGTTCCCGAATGAATGAAAAATATAAGGGTAAACGCGGCAAACTTAGCATACAAGCTGATGGTACTACCACAGAAGCGATCGCAGCCGAATTCGATGCGGTCATAATTCCCGGTGGAATGGCTCCCGACAGAATGCGGCGGAACACCAACACAGTACGTTTTGTCCAAGAAGCCATACAACAAGAAAAATTAGTCGCTGCTGTTTGTCATGGGCCACAAGTTTTGATTGAAGGCGACTTGCTCAAAGGTAAACAAGCCACTGGTTTTATTGCTATTGCCAAGGACATGATTAACGCTGGCGCAAAATATCTAGATGAGCCGGTGGTAGTTGACGGAAATTTGATTACATCCCGTGAACCGGGAGACTTGCCAATTTTTACTACAGCGATATTAAGCCGTTTGGGCTATGGTGGCAAAGATGCTGCATTACCAAATGAAAAAGACAAAAGTGCTGAATGGTGGAAACTGGCTGATGCTTGGGGTGGCTCAACTAAAGGTGAGATCAACAAAGGTTTAAATAATGATCTTGCTGGTGAACGCTATTCACTAGAAGCATTTGAAAATTACTTGCAAAAAGAATCAGATAGGGAAGTTAACTCAGTCTTTCAAGAAATAATTGCTAATAAACAGCGCCACATTCAAAAACTAGAAACATATCTTCAGTTATTGGGCGAAAAACCCTCTTTAGGTGCAAATATTGCTAATCAGTATGCCAAGGTGAAAACTGCCTTGACAGGAAGTGATGACATATATCAATTACGTTCTGCTTTAGGGGATGTGCAAACTGGTATCGGCGATATTGGCAATTTGTCTCCAATGTTCACTGACCCAGTAGCAACTGCTATTTTCAAAGAAATTTACCACGATTTATTGAAATACGAACAGCGATTAGTAGAGTTGTATCGGGCGCGGATAGGCGGTCAGATTCAGCCTCCTAAGCCGACTACAGGGGCTGCTGTGTCAATGTAGAGTTTTTTAAACGTAGACAGCTACCGCAGAGGCGCAAATAAGCTGTTAAGCATTTAATTTGCACATTGAGGCCGCAGGGGGGCAGGGAGCAAGGGAGAGGGTTTGCAGCTTTTTTTGACAATGAAAATAGTGCAACTTGTAGGCGCGGCAGCTTAACACACAGATAAAAAGAAGATAATATTTGCGCCTCTTTGGTGAATTTACAGTGATGGAGATATAAAAAGTGACTTCAACATCAGGGGATAAATCAAGTACAAATCAGACTGAAGCTAGTGAAGTAGAGCGTTGGGCATCCCTTATCGGTGGTGGTGCGATGGTGCTGATGGGTTTAAGGCAAGGTTCATTGCGGGGAGCGCTGACAGCTTTAGCAGGTGGCGGTTTGGTTTATCAAGGTGCAACGAAGCAAAGCACAATCCAGAAAGCACAAGAAGCAATAGGGATAAACCAACCCATCAAAGTTGAAAAGACGGTAACAATTAATAAATCGGCAGAAGAATTGTATCGCTTTTGGCACGACTTTGAGAATTTACCGACATTTATGAAGCATCTTAAATCTGTCAAGGTGCATAACGAAAAACGTTCTCATTGGATTGCCAATGCACCTTTGGGTAACAGCGTAGAATGGGATGCAGATATTCTCGAAGACCGGGAAAATGAATTTATTTCTTGGGCTTCTGTAGAAGGTGCAGACGTTGATAATTCTGGTTTTGTTCGCTTCAAAAAAGCACCAGGCGATCGCGGCACGGAAGTTAAGGTTGTTTTGGAGTATAACCCCCCCGGTGGAGCATTGGCAGCTACCGTAGCTAAACTTTTTGGTGAAGAACCAGAACAGCAAATTGGTGATGAATTGCGCCGCTTCAAAATGCTAATGGAAGCAGGCGAAATTGCCACCACCGAAGGTCAACCAAGTGGACGCAAGTAGTTATTTGTTCTTTGTCCTTTGTCATTTGTCTTTTGCCTAAAGCAAATGACCAATGACTAATGACCAATGACTAATGACCAATGACTAATGACCAATGACCAATGACTAATAACTATGAAAGCAGTCTGCTGGAACGGTGCTAATGATGTACGGGTACAGTCGGTACCAGATCCGACAATTCTCAACCCGCGTGATGCAATTATTAAAATTACTTCCACGGCGATTTGTGGCTCCGATCTACATATATATGGTGGCTATATTCCCACAGTGCAACAGGGTGACATTATCGGTCACGAATTCATGGGGGAAGTCGTGGAAATTGGTAAGGGAGTCAACAATTTAAAAATAGGCGATCGCGTAGTTGTTCCTTCTACAATTGGCTGTGGTAATTGCCATTATTGCCAACATGATATGTGGTCATTGTGCGATAATTCCAATCCCAAAGGTTGGATTCAAGAAAAATTATTCGGCAATATCACCTCAGCCATTTATGGCTACTCCCACATGTTAGGTGGTTATGCAGGCGCACAAGCAGAATATATCCGTGTACCCTTTGCTGATGTGGGTGTCGTCAAAGTTCCGCCAGATTTGCCAGATGAGATGTTGTTATTCATCTCCGATGCTATTCCCACCGGTTATATGGGTGCAGAATTATGCGATATTCAACCGGGCGATACCGTAGCCGTTTGGGGTTGCGGTGCTGTTGGACAATTTGCGATGATTAGCGCCTATATGATGGGAGCAGAAAAAGTGATCGCTATAGATCGCTTTCCCGAACGCCTGGAAATGGCGAAAAAGTTTGCCAAAGCAGAAGTGATTAACTACGAAGAAGTTAATGCTGGCGAAGCGTTGAAAGAGATGACTGGTGGCCGTGGCCCCGATGCTTGCATCGATGCCGTTGGTTTAGAAGCACACGGTGTTGGTTTAGAAGACTTCTACGACCAGACAAAACAAAAGCTCAGATTGGAAACCGACCGTCCCCACGTTCTGCGGGAAATGATGGTCGCCTGTCGTAAAGGCGGGACTCTTTCAATCATGGGTGTTTATGGTGGTTTTGTAGACAAACTACCATTTGGTGCAGCCTTTAATAAAGGTCTAACTTTTAGGATGGGACAAATGCATGGACAAAAATATATGCATTCATTATTGCAGATGATTTTGGATGGAAAACTTGATCCATCTTTTGTTGTCACCCATCAATTGCCTTTAGAACAAGCACCCCACGCCTACCACATCTTTCAACAAAAAAAGGATAACTGCATCAAAGTTGTTCTTAAACCCTAAATAGTGAATAATGATTTAGGGTTTTGAATTGTCCACCCAACATAATGCAATTGAGGTTTTTTATGAATCGAGTAATTTCTTGGCTGCGGAATATTCGTATTTCCCAAATTGTTGTAGTTTTCCTGGTAGGATTTATGTTTTTACTGGGTCAAGCTTTTACCTACGTTAATGTAGCACAAGCTGATGTTACAACTCCAGAGGGTACTTATTATAAAGGAATACCAGACGGGCAAGGTGAAATCAGAAACGATAACCAAACAACAAATACCCAAAATCCATTAAAAAGCCTCAATTGCATTATGT
>NZ_JAIVFR010000176.1 GCF_020829685.1 Nostoc sp. CHAB 5715
GTAATTCTTTAAGGAATTGCCGAACCTTATCCTGTCTCAAAACCCAAGATACAAGTTCAGCAAATAAACAAACTATTTCTATGGTAAACCGAAACAAATCTGTCAACAAGCAGCGCCAGCGTTACCAATCTCTAGTAGCAACAGCATTGTTAACTAGTAGCCTTTTCCAATTTATTGCACCCGTATTAGCTGAAGGTACAGCTGCGGGTCAATCCATCAGTAACGAAGCGACTGCTACCTACCAAGATCCCAACGATACAAGTACTACAATCAATGCGACTTCTAACACTGTTACTGTGACTGTGGCAGAGGTTGCAGGTATTACCGTAACGCCCGTTGGTGTCATTGATGATAACGGTGGTACTAAGCTAGAGCAGCATAAACATCAGCTAAAGTGATACTGGGATAATGATAAACGATTTCGTCAGGCGAAAGCCCCATCCGTTCGTGCCAAATAACAATATCTTGCACTCTAATTCGGTGTCCAGCAATGCGTGGTTTACCCCCATCTGGAGTAATTTCAATGTGTTCTGAGATTACTGGTATCTTAGACATTTTATCCAAGAAACACTCCTATAAGAACAAATTATATTTTAATTATCACCTGATTAGCGATCGCCAATCAAGTAATTTTATCCGGTTGCGCGATCGGTGAGAAACTCCATATTTTTAAATCCCAGATTGAGTCGTTGAGTTTATAATTATAAACTGTGACTCAGCACTCAGAATTGGAGCAAAGCAACTGGTGAGCAGCTTATTACAAGGAGTCAACCTGTACTTAATTGGGATAATGGGCGTTGGTAAGACGACAATAGGGCGCTTACTGGCGAAGGAATTGGGTTATGGGTTTGTGGATACCGATAATGTTATTGCCCAAGCAACAGGTAAATCTATCAATCAGTTATTTGCACAAGTTGGTGAAGCAGGGTTTCGCCAGGTAGAAAGTAACGTGCTTTCACAAGTTTGTGCTTTTACAAAGTTGACTATCGCAACTGGTGGGGGCATTGTACTGCGGCGAGAAAACTGGGGTTACTTGCACCACGGTTTGATAGTGTGGCTAGATGTGCCAGTGGAGCTAATTTACAGCCGTTTAGCTGAGGATACCACAAGACCACTGCTGCAAGATGCTGATCCTAAAAGGAAATTGCGATCGCTCCTCGAACAACGAACACCGCTTTACTCTCAAGCTGATTTGCACATCACCGAGCGAGAGGGAGATACACCTGAAGACGTTGCCAAGCGAATACTTGAGGCAATTCCTAGTGTTCTCAAAACACAAGTTTCTCATTAAGAAGACTCAAGTCACCAAATTTTGGCCATCCGTAGGATAAACCCTGGTAATTCTGGATTACCACTAACTGCTTCGGGATTTTCCAAAATTTCAACTTCTCGATTAGGACGGTAAATGTAGACTTTTCGATTTTGCCGATTAATTAACCAGCCTAGTGATGCACCGTTATCGATGTACTCCTGCATTTTCTCTTGTAATTTTATCAGGCGATGTCTACGACGGGCTACGCCTACGCTAGAGGATCTCAACTCAATCACAAAACTGGGACAAATTGGTGCAAATGAAGCTTTTTGTGCATCTGTTAAAGCATTCCAGCGCTCCAGTTGAATCCAAGAAGCATCAGGGGAACGCATCGCTCCATTGGGTAGCGTAAAACCTGTACTGGAGTCAAAGCCTATGCCAGTGCCATCTTGTTCAGTCCAATTCCCAAGCTGTGCAGCAATGTTAAAGTTACGGTTGCCCGTATCTGAAAAAGCTGGTGGCATGATGATGACTTCTCCATTGGCAGTGCGCTCAATTCGCAAATCTCCATTAGCTTGGCAAAATTCGTAGAACAGCTCATTTGTCATCTGCACCAGCGAGGGAAAATTTACCGTTAGGGGTGTGCTTTCAGTTTGGATTAGCAGCGTGGTCATTTTCATTCCCTAGCTTCAAAGCTTTATTTACATTAAGTAATATTAGTTTCTAGGGAGATGCAATTTCTGTAGGGTGTACAGCAGTTATTTCAGCGTAGCGAGTAAAATCCCTAATATTAAATGTAAGAATATGCGTTAGTCCATGTACTAACATTGCCGCTACTAATCTTTCTTGCATCATGTACATTAACTCCCATAACTCCGTAGTTAACAACCAATCTGCGCCACTGTTCGTAAATATCCGGTATGTCGGGTAAAATAGTAAATACATCTTCCAAATCTGTTAACGCAGCATCAGCATCAGCAACTGTCATCCCTAAACCATTTCTGTCAGTTGGACGAGTGCAGGTGCGCCAATATTCAATTAAGTTTTGTGGTGTTAAGTAATAATCTTTTGCTTGCATTTTTAGTATAGTAAGAGCATTTAAAGAATCAGAACGCATTGGATGTTCTAGTTGTGCTAGACGGAGAATAATATTTGTATCAATTAGAAATGCCATGCTTTAATCTTCTTCATAAATCCCGGTACGGCTTACATCATAATCTGATAACATCGGAATATTTTGAGTATGACGTTCTGACCACTTTTGCAATTTATTAGTCCATTTTTCCAAATTATTATTGTTTTCTGATGAAGGTAAAACTTCCGACGACTTTACACTGACATTTTCATGAACCTCTGTCTTTATTTTTTTTTCTAATAGCATTTTCTCCTCTAATGTTAGAGATTTGATAATATGTGCTATTGAGTCTATTAGCTTAAGGTTCATAATAACTCCTTCGTCAATAACGAGGATTACAAGATATATTTCTATTATAGCAATCGTATTTAAGCTCATCCCACCCCTAAAAGAGGAAGGGATTTCACGTTAAATCAGTGAACAGTGAACAGTTGCTATATCATTTGCAAATAAAGCAATAATAATATTAGTGTCAAGCAGGTATCTACCACTCATCTATATTTACTTGTTCGCAACCTTGTTCAATTGCTTCGCGCATCAACTGGATATCATTTGGCGATATTGTACCCGCAAAACTTAATAATTGTTTACCTGGAACACCATGAATTTGCGAACCTACTAAAGTTCGAGCAAACTCCAGCACTCGATATTGCAAGTCTTCAGGCATAACTTTTAATTATTCAATTAGCCGATCAAGAATCGGTGTATCTATATTTCTCCTGATAACTTTCGATTCTGGTTGCTAGTCCTTCTTTTAGAGATTTTCACATTTTTGAGACGAACCAAACAGCTATGGCTGATCAGTACAAACATACTCAAATTTGGCATCAGAGATTGTGACAAGTTACAAAGTCTTCTACACTGACTGCATAGGTTTTAACTCTCTCGCGGTTGTCGGTGTTAGAAAATATGCTGCTAGCGGCGCAAAAACAAACTGGTGAAAATTTTTGGCAAGTGCAATTGCAGCCGCACGTTGTAGCTAAAGAAGAAAAGCAACTCGAAGAACGGGCAATGTTTCTATTAGAATCAGTGGGCTTGGCAAAAAAAGCACACGATTATGCTGGTGGCTTGTCTGGTGGACAACGCAAGCTGCTAGAAATGGGACGGGCGTTGATGACTAATCCCAAGTTAATTTTGTTGGATGAACCTGCTGCTGGTGTGAATCCGAGGTTGGTTGATGATATTTGCGATCGCATTATCACTTGGAACCGTCAAGATGGGATGACTTTCTTGATTATCGAACACAATATGGATGTGATTATGTCCTTGTGCGATCGTGTTTGGGTACTTGCCGAAGGACAGAATTTAGCCGACGGTACACCCGCAGAAATTCAAACTAATCCCAAAGTTCTAGAGGCTTATTTGGTAAAATAAAGTGTCTGATTAATTTTTTTTATAAATTTGGCTCTTGTTAAAATCGAGTTGTATATCTCAGTGGAAAAAGCTTTTTATGTCAATGATGACGGTCAGAGATTTAGAGCAAGTTCAAACCGCTTTTACCGAAGCAGGTTTAGATTACCAGATGGAACTCGAAAATGGGAAAATTTCAATAATGGGCCCGTCAGATATTGTATCCAGCGAAATCAGTAGTCGTCTCATCGCCTTTCTCTTTGCTTGGATAAATCCTCGTCGCTGGGGAAGAGTGTTTGATTCTGCTGGCGGTTTCATTATGCCAGATACAAACCTCAAAGCACCCGATGTTTCGTTTGTTCGCGCTTCCCGACTTCTCCAAAGTCCTCGTTACTTTGGAGAACTTGTCCCTGACTTGGTGGTAGAAATTAAATCTCAAAGTGATAAAATTAAACTTATAGCAGCCAAAATTCTGAAATTTATAGAACTAGGAGCGATCGTCGGTATTCTAATTGATCCTGATGAAGAGACAGTTACAATTTATCGCTCTACAGGCGAACCGACAGTTTTGGAAAATGGCGATACTTTAACGATACCAGAACTTTTTCCCGGTTGGGAACTGCTCATTACTGAATTGTGGCCTCCTATCTTTACTGAGGAAGAAATACAAATTTTGTGAAGAACTTTAGTCGCTATTGAACTACATTATCACTATTATCAATTAGATTGCCGAATCCACAAACATTATTACGAATTATTTTAATCTTCATTATTTTCTGCAAAATTGACTTGCTCATAAAGGTCGCGCAATTCAATTTGAAAATCAACCGTTTGCAGTGATAAAGTTGCAGATTCATGTTCAAGTTCAGTAAATAACCATTGACTTTCCGCAGTTTTTACATAATGCATCACATGATACTGATATTGGTCAATTAAAATATATTCCTTGAATTCTGGAATAGAGCGATAATAAAGAAACTTATCACCTTGGTCATAATTTTTAGTCGATTTAGATAAAACTTCAGCAATTAACATCGGGTTCATAACTGTTGTTGTGCTGGTTCCTGTATAAATAGGTTGTCCCTCAATCACCATCACATCGGGATACGTATGCTGACGATAACGGGGTATCCACAAACGCACATCACCAATATAAACATCATAATTCTTGCCTCTCAAACCAAACTTCAAATAAGCATAAAAGTTGCCTGCAATTTTATTATGATTTGTAGTGCCACCCGTCATCGGTATAATTTCTCCATCACGGTATTCGCTTTTATATTCTGCCTTTTCTTCAATTTCTAAATACTCTTCAGGTGTGTAATATAATTTTTGTGTTTCTAACTGCATAAAAATACAACCTATGATTGTGCGGTTATTGTGCGGCTAAAATTTTTGATTATCTTACCATTTTAAAATACTGTCTGAAGTTCGTCGGCTACAAGTTTTATGTTTGGTAGGGAACGGGATGGGGTTTAGATTTGAGAGAAAGTCGCACACAGCGTCAAATCTTCGGAAATTTGGCTCGTGTTAAAATCGAATTGAATGAATATTGTAGTTAATTGATGGTATTTGCGATCGCATTATCATTTAGAACCGTCCTAAATATGAGAAAGCTGGAGGCATAGCATTATGGTAATCACTCCTAATACCGCATCTCAGGTCATCTACCTCGAAAGCGACGGACAACCAATGGCGGATAATACCAAGCAATTTCGCTGGATAGTAACTATTAAAGAAAATTTAGAAATTTTCTTTACATCGCAATCAGATGTATTCATCGCTGGAGATTTATTTTGGTATCCAGTTGAAGGCAATCCTAACATCAAACAAGCACCTGATATTCTGGTAGTGTTTGGTAGACCCAAGGGAGATAGGGGTTCTTACAAGCAATTTGAAGAAGATAACATTCCGCCACAAGTGGTATTTGAAATATTATCTCCTGGTAATACAACTAAAGAAATGGCAAAGAAACTCCTGTTTTATCAACGCTATGGAGTTGAAGAATATTACATTTACGACCCAGACCGAAATGAATTAACAGGTTTTCTGCGCTCAGAAGATTGGTTGCAAGAAATTAACCAGATTTACGGATGGACAAGTCCCCGTTTGGGAATCCGCTTTCAACTCACCCCCCAAACTCTAGAAATATATCGCCTTGATGGATATAAATTTCTTACACCCGTTGAGCTTGACCAAATACGTACACAAGAACGTCAACGTGCTGAACAAGAACGTCAAGCTAAAGAAATAGCTCTCCAACAACTGGAGGAAGAACGCCAACGATATCAAGATTTATTGACACGACTGCAAGAACGCGGAATTAACCCAGAACAACTGTTTTAAAACATTTTTCATCCTTATAGGACAATACGCTTGGATTAGCGCCAAAAACCTTAAAATGTGTAGGTTGGGGAGCCACTGCGTTGGGCGGGTTTCCCGACTTGTTCGCGCAGCGTCTCCGACAGGAGAAGCAAGTGGCGTTTGAGGAACGAAACCCAACATTTTCGGGACTTTTGCGGGGTTGAGGTAGGTTTACTTAAAAAAAACATAAATAAATACTGCGGTAAAAAATATATTACTAAAAACAAATAATATACTACCAAAACTTAAAAAATTTTCTGAAGCATATTTCCGGTAATTCCGGTAATTATGGTATAAAGTAACCGTAGCGCTAGCTCAAACAATTATCAATGAGTACTTATGCTTGTTTCCGGTATTTGAGGTATAGAGTCTAATAAACTAAGAAGTGTGTATGATATTCAGATGCCTAAGAAAAAAGACTCTATACAGTTAACTTTGCTTATTACACCGGAATTACGAGATGATTTTAAAATCGCTTGTACTAAAAATAAAAAAAGTATGACTCAAGTTCTTATAGACTTTATGACTCAATATGTAGATGAATCAAAAGTTAACTAATAATGCTATGACCAATACACCAAATAATTTAGAAGATATCAAAAATTTAGCTATTTATAATACACAAGCGATAGCAGCATTGACTAATAAAATTGATGATTTGACAACTAACGTTAATGAGCTAACCACTGATGTGAACCGTGTTCTAGCTCGTAGTGCTGTACTCGATGATGTGATTTTAGAGTTACAAGAATCGCAAGAACAAAACCAGAGAAGTTTTGAACAATATCGCCAAGATTTTTTAGAACATCAGCAGACTACCAATGCTGCACTTAATAGCTTAGAAGCAATATTACTGCAACTGATTAGGATATTTCCACAACAATAGTAATTTTTATTAAATTTAAAGAGAGGCTTTATTTTCTATGAGTTCCCTTATTTCAATTACCATTCTTTATTATGTTTTTATTGGAACTTTTTTGTATGTCGTTTGATATTG
Organism: Nostoc sp. CHAB 5715; assembly: GCF_020829685.1. Classification (GTDB taxonomy): domain Bacteria; phylum Cyanobacteriota; class Cyanobacteriia; order Cyanobacteriales; family Nostocaceae; genus Nostoc. Next base: position 7,099 of record NZ_JAIVFR010000176.1, read on the forward strand.
ATAGTAAAGCAACAAATTTGTTTCTTATAAGTATATTTTTTTTATTGCTTTCTATTTATGGTGAAGCTAAAAAATAGATTTTACTTTTTTATTTGATTTAAATATATGTCGTCAAACTCCCATTTTCCGACCTCATCCACTATAGGAGTCAGTATTGACAAGCTTGCTACGGCTCCTAACACCTGTTCATCTGAAACTTCCAAGTATTTTTATAGCTGTCCAAATTTCGATGCCCCTTACGCAAGTGTCACAAAAAAATCGGATTTGTAGTTTGTAGTAAGCGGCTCTAGCTCTTATTTTGAGGACTAAAGTCCTCACTACGAACTGAAAATAATATGCCAGTTGCGTAAGTCCTGACTTATGTTACACGCCAATAAACCCCATTCTCTCGCTGCATTAACTGGCAAGCAATGAACTCCCGTCGCAACGTGGCGCAGTCAGGATGGTAGCGTTTGAGAATGTCATTTACTAGGCGTTCAGGATAATTGACTCCTATCTCAAACTGACTTGCTAGCCACTTGAGAATAACTAAACGCTTTTTGCGACTAGCAGGAATTTCTTTGAGACATTCGCCCTCGAAATAGTTTTTCAACACTTTGCTTTCCCAAGCTTCAGTATCCACATCCTCAATCAAGGATGCTATTTTCTCCGGTGTAAAAATTTCCTTACTAATGTTTTGCAAAGCCTCGCTATCCAATTGATATAGACGGCTATTCCCTTCAGGGTGCATTGTCACCAAATTTAGCTCCTTAAGTTTCCCTAAATGATGGGATACCGTCGGTTCCTTGAGTTGTAGTAGCACCGCCAATTCTTCGACGCTGCACTCCTGATTCGCCAGGATACCTACAATCTTCAATCGGCTATCATCCAATACGGTTCAGTTAAGGCCAAAACTCTTTATTAAAGTCAAATTTTTTAACGAACCGCCAAGGACGCCAAGGACGCAAAGAGAAGGAAGAAATGCTTAACTGAACTGTATTGGGCTATCATCCGCTAATGCCTTGAAAAAGCGGAGTAAGATGTTAAATTGCTCTGGTTGCATAACTAACTTCTAATTAGACATATATCTAATTAGAAGTATATCTAATTGAAAAGTTCAGATCAACGAGTAGGGGATCTTACTTGTTGTTCAATTTAACTAAATTGTTCCTCTGCATCAAGGTTAAATAACATTTGCAGAGTTTGCATACAGCGCCGTCTGGCTTCAACATCTTGCTGCGATCGCAATTGCACCATTGGGTCATGTAAAATTTTATTGACAATTCCCCGTGTTAATGCTTCAATTACCTCTTGATGTTTTTCTGCGAATTCCGAACCCAATCTCGACAAAGCTTTTTCTAACTCTTGTTCGCGGATGGTTTCAACTTTATTTCGCAGACAGCTAATAGTAGTAACAGTTTCAAGACTGCGCCACCAAATATCAAAGGCTTCCACTTCTTCCTCTAAAAGTCGTTCGGCTTCCTGTGCAATCTTTCGACGGCTTTCGTAGTTTTGCGCTACTACTGCCTTCAAATCATCCACATTAAATGCCTGCACATTTTCCAGTTCATTTACATCCGCATGAACATTACGCGGTACAGAAATATCAAATAACATTAAAGAGCGCTGAACTTCTAACACCATTTCCAATTTGGCACGGTCAAGTATTGGCTCTGTTGCCGAAGTACTTGTAAATACTAAATCGCTATTGACAATTAGGCTCATCATTTCCGATAGCGGATGAATTTCGATAAGTTGCTGAGGGAACTGCTTTGCTAATTCTAGGGCGCGATCGCGTGAGCGATTTACAATACTAATTTGCACAGCACCTTTAGAAATTAAGTGTTGTACTAACAGCCGCGACATTTTACCAGCGCCCAAAATTACCACTCGGCAAGCTGCTAAATTTGCCACTTTTATCTGCGCTAACTCTACAGCTGCCGAACTAATAGAGACAGCGCCAGTACCAATACTAGTTTCAGTGCGAACCCGCTTACCAGCTGTCAGCGCTTGTTTAAATAATCGATTCAAAATGGTTTTTATCCCGTTATATTGCTGCCCCAGTTTGTGAGTAGTCTTCACCTGAGCCAGAATTTGACCTTCTCCGAGTACCAGACTATCTAAACCACCTGCTACGCGCATAACGTGCATTACTGCATCATCATGTAGCAGCATAAATAAATGTTGTCGCAGAGAAAGCACGGGTAATTTACTGTATTCTGCAAGAAACTGCGTTACTTCCCGGATACCTTGGTCTGCTTCACTGGTAACAATGTAAATTTCCAGGCGGTTACAAGTGCTAAGAATTGCAACTTCGTCAATATGGGGATAGCTGGCCAGTTGAGCGATCGCACTTTCAATTTGTGGTTCTGGAATGCTCAGTTTTTCCCGGACTTCTACTGGGGCTGTTTTATGGCTTAACCCCACCACTGCTATATTCATTTGCTAAATCGTAGTTACTAGTTGGTAGTTGAAAATAGGGCATTGAGTGAGAATAGGGAACGGGGAATTTTTGTTTATTGGTTGGTAGTTTTTCCAACCAATAAACAATAACTAATCACTAAATACTAACTACTAA
>NZ_JAIVFR010000177.1 GCF_020829685.1 Nostoc sp. CHAB 5715
ACAGTTTTTCTATAACTTCACTATTGCAGATGTAGCTTATCAGGTCGGTTTTGCTCACCAAAGCCACTTTACCCGGCATTTTAAGCGTTTAGTTGGGATCACACCCAAACAATTTCTGAACCAGCAGTAAGAACAGGCTAAAAATTGGAAGAACCTGCAAGACGGCTTGAAGTTTAGCCGATTGAATAAGGATAAAGCAATTCTAAAGCGGTTTATGGCTCCCTATTCAATCGGCAACTGGCTGTTCTTGGCAGGATCAATTATTTTTAGCTTTGATGCAATCAGCGAAGTTATAGAAAAACTGTCAATCCATTCATTTGAGCATCTTCTAGCTTCTGTCTTTTTTACAACGGGCTGTGTCCTGTTCCTCCTAGAGCCGAGTCAAAAGGAGGAATTGTGATGGCAATATCTCACTATGCTGACTTCCCCCTGCTTCCTGCACAGCTAGTAGATGGGCAAGGCAAACGCCATGTGAATTACCGTGCGATCGCTAAACTTTCCATTCCATTGTTTCTCGATAGCCTGACTTACATCATTAATAGTCTGATGGATACTTGGTTTTTGGGACGGTTATCCACTGACGCAACGGCTGCTTTAGGTGCAATTAATTGGCTGATGTTTGTTAGTATCATGCTAGTGGCAAGCGTTGGTGTTGCGGTGCAAACACTGGTTGCTCAAGCGTTTGGCAGTGGTGAGCTTACCAGAGCTGCAAAAACCGCCTGGATGGGCATTTGGATAGCCGTATTGACGATTCCAGTGTATGTTTTGCTAGCAACTCATGGACAGAGCATTCTATCCCCGTTTCGATTAGAGCCTCAAATTGAACAACTTGCTTTAGCCTACTGGTTGCCCAGAATGTTAGGGGGGTCACTCGTAGTCGCAGATTGGACGTTTAGAGGCTTTTTTAACGCCACCAACCGCACTCATTTAACCTTCACGGTGACAGGAATTGTTTGTATCCTCAAACCAATGCTCAATGAACTATTCATATTTCAATTTGGATGGGGAATGGCAGGCGCAGCTTGGGCAACTACAATCGCTCTGATGATTGGTTTGACAATTCAATTTTGGCTATTTTTTCAGCCTGCTATCCGTCAGACTTATAAGGTTCATCAAGTTTGGCAGCCCAATCTTCGAGAAATTCTGAACTTGCTTAGCGTGGGGCTATTCACTGGCTTATTCATGACTTCTGATTTAGTCGGGCTAGCACTTTTTCAAATGATGCAAGTTGCACTCGGTGTTGCTCCGGGAGCCGCAACCCAAATTGTCATCACGCTACTAGCATTGGCATATCAGCCTGCGGTTGGCTTTGGTGAAGCGGGAATTATTCTGGTAGGGCAGTCGACCGGCGCGGGCGATCAACACTGGGCAAAGCGACTTGGAAATGCTGTCATCCGGTTGGCGGTTCTATATATGGTCATCGTTGGAGTTGGATTAGCCATTGCAGGGACATTTGTTGTCTCTCGATTCATCACTCCAACAGACATTCATGCAGCAGAAGTCATGAGCATTGCTCCAAAACTGCTGTGGATCGCAGCAAGCTATCAGCTATTTAATGCACTGATTATTTCGGTAACTTTCTGCCTACAAGGAGCGGGCGATATTAAATTTCCGGCGATTGTTGCTGTTACGGTGACTCTGTTAGGGTTTGTTCCCCTCGCTCATGTTCTTTCGTTTAGAACAGGGCAAGGCTTTGTGGATTTTCTACCTCATTTAGGATTTGGTGTTTTTGGTGGATGGGTTGCTTATGCGGCTCATATGATGATTTTAGGAATCATTCTGTGGCAACGCTGGCGATCGGGTGCTTGGCAAAAACGACTATAAAACACAGTTTCACGCAAAGCGACGCAGCCTAACAACCGCGCTGCACCGGAACGTGCCAATATGGTCGGCCCAGTTGCAAAGGTTGTCTGCGTCCGGTGAGCGGGACCGTTGTGCTGCTTCGTTCTAGCGGTAAGAACGTAGTCCTAGTTTTCTGCTAAACACAAGACTACGCTTGAGGTGCTGTCCGAGAGCTTACCAGCCTCTTTACATTTGTCCAAAAAATATGCATAATGCATACATAGGTTTATTGCTGAGTTAACATTCAACAATTTTTTAGGAGGACACATGAACACCGAATGGCAAAACCGCATTCAGGAGTATTGCGAGGCGTGGACGACTGATAGCGGTCATCCCAACTTCGAGCGTCTTGCAACGTTCTACGCAATGGATTCAGATGTTGTCATCTACGATTCTCTGCCCCCGCTTGAGGGGTTTGCCGGGTTTGCAGAAATGCGATCCATTTACCCAGGACTATCGCAGCTGAGCGTGTCTCCAAATCAGGACTTACAGGTCAAGTTGCTGGCGGAAGGTCGGGTTGCTGTCACTGCCTTTACATCTCGGATGGCGTACACTTTTGAGGATGGCAATGAATTTGAGGTGAGTGCCAGACATACAGATGTTTGGGAAAAGCGGAACAATCAGTGGCTCATTGTTCACGAGCATCCGTCAACGGTAATTAATCCAAGCAGAGTTGAGTGATTATATTGCTATGACTGAAGAACGAACTCTGAATCTTTTGGGTGCGCTGGCTTTAAGTGTGGTTGATGGGTTAAATGCTGCTGTCGAAGCGAGTGTTGGACATGGCGGTGAGACTCCCGCGGCGCTTGTCACGCTGGGCGCAGAACCCGGACTTTCCATCAATACACTACGCCAAGTTTTGAATCTCTCTCACCCTGGAACAGTTCGTCTGATCGACCGTTTAGAGACACAAGGATTGGTTGAGCGCAGATCGGGTTCAGATGGGAGAACGCTGGCATTGTTTCTCACTGATGCAGGTCACGAACGACGACAGACAATTCTAACTGAGCGGCGACAGCAGTTACAGTTTGCAGTAACTTCTCTGACACCCGATGAATACGAGCAATTAACTCAGCTTTTGGAGAAGATGCTTACTGCAATGACAACTAATGAGTTACAGGCGTTTGCAATTTGTCGTTTGTGCGAAGAGGAAGTGTGCCCCAGCGAGTGCTGCCCAGTTGATCAGCAATACTGTCGGATGGTAAAAAAATAACATAGCACTCATAGTTATGGTTCAACCATACATTATAGAGTGCGCTGATTCCTAATTCTGGCGTGTCATCGTTGCCAGCCGCACAACAACCCACTTGCACCCGACCGTTTAGGTAATCGGTTAAGTCTGAGAAGTTATCTGCGGGGGGTGAATGGGAACGTTGGGTAGCTAAGCTCCAAGTTAGTCATTAGACGCTGCATACACCCACTAAGAAGCAGAATTTAAGTCAGGAGAAAGTTAAGTGATTAGACTCGATGATCATGTAGCGATTATTACTGGAAGCGGGCGAGGTTTGGGAGCAGCCTATGCCCGTCTGCTGGCGGAAAGAGGAGCGCGTGTCGTTGTGCATGACGCAGGCGTTAACAAAGATGGAACCGGATTCGATCCGAACGTGGCGGCTGATGCTGCAAGCAGGATTCGAGAAGCAGGTGGAGTTGCGTTTCCGAGCAACGTAATCCTTGATAGTAGAGATAACTGCCAAAGTTTAGTGGAAACTACGCTCTTGAAGTTTGGTCGCCTCGACATCTTGATCCACAATGCGGGATGGGTTGCCTATCAGTCAGTGCAAGAACTAACGCCTGATTTTCTAGAGCGCGCCATCAGCATTAATTTAGAGACACCAACATGGCTGGCTCAAGCCGCCTTTCCGATTATGAAACAGCAAAACTACGGACGGATTGTGCTTACGACTTCGGATAGAGCTATTTATCAGCAATATGCACTCAGTGGTCTCGCCTCTTATGCTATGGGAAAAATGGCACAGATCGGTTTGATGAATGTGCTCGCGGTTGAAGGCAAAGAGCATGGAATTCTCGTTAATGCGATTTCGCCAGTAGCCAAAACGCGGATGTGGAACGTACAAGATGAGCCAGAGGATTTGCGACCCGATCAAGTAGCCCCTGGAGTGTTATATCTCGCTTCTCCAGAATGCCGAGAGTCTGGATTTATATTAAGGGCAAGCAACGGGCAATTCACAGCCCTGCGCTGGGTCGAGCGAAACAACGTAGATTATCCATTAAACCTCGCCGCTGTTGAGATTTCTACTGCGGAGGATTTGGCTACTCGCTGGAAGCAAATTGCTTCGGATATTGCGTTTTAAGGACTGGGCTTGTACTTCGAGATGAGCTGTAAGGAAATAATCGAGGTTTTTGGTGGGAGAGCAGTTGAAAGGAGGTGTTGCAAAATTACTAAGAAAACTGATGATTTGCTTTACTGTTTAAGATAAGGGTATCGTCTAGGAGTCAGTTGGGATGGTAACAACACCAGTAACCAGCATCACATTTGAGGAGTACTTAACCTATGATGATGGTAAGGGTTTCCATTATGAATTGGTGGATGGCAAGCTAGAGTTAATCAATCCACCAACTATTGAACATTTCCTGATTACCAAATTTCTTGAGCAACTGCTAGATGGAGAAATCAAGCGTTGTAGTTCTCCTTGGCTGAGTTTTCGGGAAAGTGGGGTGAGAACGGGTAGAAATAAATCTAGGTTGACTGATTTGTGTGTAGTAACAGTGGAACAAGCCAGAGAATTATTAAATGCCTCAGCAGTATTTGAGTCACCGCCGTTACTAATTGTCGAGGTAGTTAGTCCAGAGTCGGTAAAACGGGACTATCGCCATAAGCGATCTGAATATGCGGCCTTAGAAGTTCCTGAATATTGGATTGTAGACCCACTGAAAGCAAAAATTTCGGTGTTATTACTGGAAGATGGATTTTACGAAGAAACAGTTTTTACTGCCAACCAGCAAATTGGATCACGGACTTTTCCAGAATTAGCGATCGCAGTTGATCAAGTGTTCACCGCCGGGAATCTGAGTCAGGGGAGACGCGATTAATCGCGTCTGTACGGGAGTTAAGAGTTAGCAATTATTCTCCCTCATCTCCCTCATCTCCCCCTGCTCCCCCTACTCCCCCTACTCTCTTCTTATGCTGCTTGCGGCTCAACCAGATTTTCTATTCCTTGAATCACAGTTGCCGATTCAATTTTGTCACCTGCCTTTAGTTTATCCAAAACTTCTTTGCCTTCGGTAAGATAGCCAAACACGGCATAACGTCCATCTAATAGGTTGCGTCCGGCGGGGGTGAGTTCTGGTTCAAAGAGAAAGAAGAAAAATTGTGATGAACCTCCATTGACTTCACTTTCGGGACGAGCCATCACCACTGCCCCAAAGGCAGAGAAAGGTAAAACTGGCATATCGATGTAACGACCAGCTTCTTCTAGAGTAATGCCATAAGTAGGTGCTTTATCACCTTCAACTAATACTTCTAAGGGAATAGCACGATATTTGCCCGTGTTTGGGTCAATAAAACCTACGTCTTTGCCAACAGGATCTCCAGTTTGCAGAAAGTAAGATTCTTCAGAACGGGTAAATTCTAAGCCATTATAAAAACCCCTCTGCACCAAATCTACAAAATTACCAGCAGTGACAGGGGCGCTATAACCATCTACTACAAGGGTCAAATCGCCTTTGTTGGTTTTAATTTCTACAGTAGCACGACCTTTAAGTTGTGGCAGGTTACTGTATTGGGCAGGCACTTCAAAGGGGAATTCTTTCACCATTGACTCTTCTAACTGAGTAACGAGATTCAGAAGTTTGCCTCTCTCTTGGAGAATTTGTTCTTTATCTTTACTCTTTGCCAATTCTTCCAATTTACCCACCCCAGATTTCAACTCGGTAATCCAAGCTTCGGCTTGGGGTTGGCGTTCTTCGGGAACGCTTGTTAAGATTTGGGAGGGTTTATCGAGAATCCGGGATGCTTTGCTGATGTCCTTGGAAATAGCACCCCACCGCCGATTCGCCCGCAGTTGGGCAGAGATGTCCTCGAAACTGGCTTGTAGTTGCCGTACAGGTTTGTTATCTATCGGGAGTGCATACCGCAACAAAGCCTTACCGTCGGTAATTGCATTGCCTGCGGGCAGTGCGGCGCTACTGGAGGGAGTCCACCCAGCTGTAGTTATGCCTAAAAATATTGTTACCAGCAGTATTGCCATTAGGCTGTTGTTCAGCCAGGATTTTAATAAGTTAAGCATGGGATAACTCAAATGCAGCATTAAATTGTTGACTGGACGTAACCCATCAATAATCTTCCCATAGCATGAGTGCTGAGTGTTGAGTGAAAATAAATGCAAGTGGATGGGGGAGATGAGGGAGATGAGGGAGATGAGGGAGATGAGGGAGATGAGGGAGATGAGGGAGATGAGGGAGAACCCAATGCCCAATGCCCAATGCCCAATGCCCAATGCCCAATGCCCAATGCCCAATGCCCCGTGACTAAATAGCTAATTACTCCGCTAGAAGGGTACAATAAATGCCGATTGTCTTCCAAAATTTGAAAGTTTCATGATCTCCAGTAACGACTTTCGCCCCGGTGTTTCAATTGTATTAGATGGGTCTGTATGGCGAGTGCTAGAATTCCTGCACGTCAAGCCAGGCAAAGGTTCCGCTTTTGTCCGAACTAAGTTAAAAAATGTCCAGAGTGGCAGCGTGATGGAAAAAACGTTTCGAGCCGGGGAAACAGTTCCGCAAGCCACTCTAGAAAAAAGCACGATGCAGCATACCTATAAAGAGGGCGATGAGTACGTCTTTATGGATATGGAAACCTACGAAGAAGGCAGATTGAGCCGCGCACAAATTGGCGATCGCGTCAAATACCTCAAGGAAGGTATGGAAGCTGAAGTTATTAAGTGGGGCGACCAGGTGCTGGGAGTAGAATTGCCTAAGTCTGTGGTTCTGGAAATTGTACAAACAGATCCAGGTTTAAAAGGTGACACTGCTACCGGTGGCTCAAAACCAGCAACTCTAGAAACTGGTGCAGTTGTGATGGTTCCTTTGTTTATCTCTCAAGGAGAACGCATCAAAGTTGATACTCAGGAAGATAAGTATATCAGCAGGGAATAACTTTCATCTCTACGGAGATGCTTGTTCCCGATGGAAATCCCTACATAGGGATTTAATCCCTGCCACACTTAAGATGCTCATTTACGGATAGGTCGAGGTAATAAAAACTGTGCCATTGGACTTTAATGAAATCCGCCAACTACTGGCAACTATCGCCCAAACAGATATTGCAGAAGTGACGCTCAAAAGCGATGATTTTGAACTAACAGTCCGTAAGGCTGTGAGCGTCAGCAATCAGATGTTGTCGGTAGGTCAAACGACCTTCGGCGGTGTGGTGGGTTCTGGCTCGACATCGGGTTCATCTGTGGGAAACCAGGTGAACGCGAGTCAGTTAACGGAGGTGTCCACATCTCGTGTGTTTGAGAATACTGGTACTAGCACACAATTGCAGTTGTCAGTAAATCCCCCCTCAACTCGTGACCAGAGATTAGTAGAAGTGCCTTCCCCAATGGTGGGAACGTTTTATCGCGCTCCTGCACCTGGGGAAGCGGCATTTGTGGAAGTAGGCGATCGCATCCGCAAGGGTCAAACTGTCTGTATCATTGAAGCTATGAAGCTGATGAATGAAATCGAAGCCGAAGTCTCTGGACAGGTGATGGAAATTCTTCTCCAAAATGGCGACGCTGTAGAATATGGTCAACCTTTGATGCGAATTAACCCCGATTAAGTATTAATCTATATATGAAATGAGTCATCCCAAATGAGTCATCGTTAAAACTTCAGTCCTTGCGGGTTAATCCTGATGAAACAAACGTTGCCTTTACCGCCAGAAGTGGTGCAACAAGTAGCTGAATACTTCAGTCTGTTAAGTGAGCCGATGCGCCTGCGGCTGCTCCACTTATTACGGGATGAAGAAAAATGCGTGCAAGAGTTGGTAGAGGCAACACAGACTTCTCAGGCAAATGTATCAAAACACCTGAAGGTAATGTGGCAAGCAGGTATCCTTAGCCGCCGCAGTGAAGGAACTTGCGCCTATTACCGGGTGGAAGATCAAATGATTTTTGATTTGTGTAATCGGGTTTGCGATCGCCTTGCCACAAGGTTAGAGGAGCAAGCCCGTAATTTTCGTGTGTTAAATAGCAAACGTTAGGTCTTTTGTCATTTGTCCTTTGTCCTTTGTCCTTTGTAAAAAACTAATGACTAATGACTAATGACTAATGACTAATGACTAAAGGGGATAATTTTTCTGAAAGCTTTCACGAGTTAGCGGTTGTTGTAACTCTACACCCTCACCGCCTAAAACATCCAACGGTTTGCCGTTCACGTCAATGTACACCTTGGCTTTGGGATTTAAAGTTGTCGCAGTGTAAACAACTTGTCCCACGCGACCCATCATTGAGGTGCTTCCACCACCACTGGTAAAATCTTCAGATAAATTAACGTGAACTTCGTCATTTTCCGTTTTCAGCCCCAAAAGTTTGGTTCCTTTAGGAATAGTAGTAGAATTTGTCCCTTCTGTTGGGCCTGCTAACAAACTTTGGAAAGCTGCTTCTAATGGCTGGTTGGGGCGTATAGAAGCTACTCTAACAGGCTGGGGGACTAAAGCAACATTTTTGTCCGTTGGTTTTAGCCAGTAAACGTTAGGGCTTTGCTCATTAGCTGGCTGCCTAGTTGATGGCTGTGCTGGTTGTTCGATGCGCCCAGAAGGGTTTGATGGTGTGGGAGTATTGTTGGATTGTAAAGTAAACCAAGCTACGCCGCCACCCACCGCTACAACCACTGCTGAGACGGCTGCAATTACGCCTGAAGAAATACGATTAGATTCTTGTTGGTCTTTCATGTTCAAAACCTTCCTGACTGAGGGCTGATTTGGTAGTTATGTGAGGAGCAGCCTGCTTAAGGACGATACTTATAACTGAAGAGTTTCCCGCTACCTGGAGGAGGCGATTATTTTTAATTCTGCAAGTTCCTAATTCAATTTTAGAATTTCTATTTCTAATCCGTCACCTGTCAAATTATGTAAATCTCATTCTTTTTGGAGATGATTGAGGATTAAATTTACAACGCAGAGGAACGCAAAGTAAAGTATTGATTCCTCTGCGTAAATTTGGTGTTTAATTTTTTACCTGAATGGCGGCGGTAATCCACTTATGAAGTGTAGTTGTAACTTCCTCAATGACTATTTCTTGAGAGTTGCGGGTTGCTCTTTCTACAACTTCTACTTTGCCATTAGCGATCGCTCGTCCGGTTACAATTCTATAAGGTATGCCTATCAAGTCAGCATCTTTAAATTTCACTCCTGCACGTTCATCGCGGTCATCGAGTAGGGTTTCGATTCCCCTGGAATTGAGTTCTGTGTAAAGTTTTTCGGCGATTTCGATTTGTTGAGCATCATTAATGTTAGGAATTGTGACGATCGCGTGGTAGGGTGCGATCGCAACTGGCCAAATAATCCCATCTTTATCGTAAGATTGCTCTACGGCAGCTTGCGCTAATCGTGATACACCTACGCCAAAACAACCCATAAATAGCGGCTTTTCTTCACCCTGTTCATTGGTATAAGTTGCTCCCATCGCTTGGGAATATTTAGTGCCTAATTGGAAGATGTGACCTGCTTCAATTCCACGGGCGCTGAAGAGAGTTTGTTCTGGGTTATGAATGGCGCGATCGCCTGGTCTTGCCTTTCGTATATCTACTACAGCGTTTGGTAACTTAAATTGCTCACCCCAATTAGCACCAACTACGTGA
>NZ_JAIVFR010000178.1 GCF_020829685.1 Nostoc sp. CHAB 5715
CCTTAGATTTTGTAGCAGAAGTAGAATTAAAAGAAAAGCTAGCCAATGCCAGAGCAAACTTAGATGCTACTGCCACATCTGAACCACGGGCTACTCGTGCTTTTTATAACGCTTATTTAGGAATGATTATAGTTTTCTTGTCCAACAAATGTATGTTTGGGTTCCCGTCAGAGGTAGGACAAGGGCTAGCAGGTGCTTCAGTCAAGGACTTAGCAGAAGTAGAGGTAACACCTTCTGGTGAAGGATTACACTGGAAAACTCTAGATGTAGATTTGAGTATTCCTGCTTTGATGAATGGAATATTTGGAACTAAAAAATGGATGGCTGAACTTGCTAGAAAAGGTGGAAATTCTACTTCTGCTACAAAATCTAAGGCATCTCGACTAAATGGTACAAAGGGCGATCGCCCCCAAAAAAAAATTGTACTGGCTATTGATGAAGATGAAGCTTGACCTATTAACTCACTTAAGTGACCATAAAGCGATCGCATCGAAAGCTGTAGTTTTGCCGCAACGACTTGTTATTTAGAATGGGATAGACATTCATCTGATTGACCCATTCCTCAGCAGCAGAAGCTTCCCAAACAAGGATGAGTGCTTCAATTGCATCACTGACTGACAAATTCTGAGAAAGAATCAAAACTCCAGAACTGGTTTTTGACATTATGAATTCACCAAATTTAGAAGGCATGGTTTTACGGTCGTGGGTCAGGAGGACTCTACCATCCTGTGCTGCGATCGCCAATACCTCTGAATCTTTCTTACCTTCGAGCAATGCTGTATAAGCTGATTGAAAATCAAGATTTGGTTGCCTACGTATCGTGCCAGTTACAATCGCTTGGCGTAGGTCAGCATCTGCTTGAAATTGAACTGTTGTCATGCCTCGCTGTGCTTCTGTATTTGAACAGTTTTTAATTTTTGATACAGAAGCGGATTTTTCTCTCTAAGAAAGTGTTGCAATTTCTCAAACTCTTTTTCACCTTCTTTTAAATACGCATCAATTAGCTCTCGGTTGGCAAGATAAAAGGTAATAGCACCATAAACCTGCTCTAGCGATAATGGAAAGTTTTGGGTAATGCTTTCAGGAGACTCACCATTCAAAAAGGCATACACAACTGAATCGAGAGAGATACGAATCCCTTCGACCCAATATCCTCCATCTCTTTGTTCAATATATGGCTTTGCTTTCTTCAGTGCTGCTGTCATAAAACTGTTTGCGACTCTTTACTTCGATATTAAGCGATCATTCTTGAGAAAGATTTAATCCAGATTATTGAATAGATTTTCTTTACAATGACTATTTTTGGTCTAATTTCTGCTGAACTTGATTAATCTGTTGTTGAATTTGGCTATTCTGTTTCTGGATTTGATTATTTTGTTGTTGAATTTGATTAAGTTGTGTAATTGTAGCAGTTAGTTTAGTTACTATATAAATCCCAAAACAGATATTGAACAGTAGCAAAAAAATTAAAAGATACCTTACCAGTTCTTCTAATTTAGTATTATTTTTCAGATTTAAGTCTTGTTGTGATGATTTTTCTTCATCAGAGGATTTGAAAGACTTAAAATCACTAGACGAGTATTGAGGTCCTAAGTCTCTTTCAGATGGATCTCTCCAGTTACTCATATTTTATATTTGTTAACCTTATCTGGATTATATCCTAAAATGCTACTTTTTCTAAGATGGTCGCGCAAAGTAAATACTTGGTCTCCTTCACGTGCACTGCCATATAAAACCTTAAGCTCTATTCCAACACTCTCAGTTCTAACTCTTATTTTTTTAATAAGTTTATAATATTCTTGTTTAATCTCGTCATTATTTACATTCAGTAATAAATCTTTTTTGTTAATAAAAAGACAAACATATTTAAGACTATCGGTGGTAACGAGTCCAAAAATAGTATCTAATGCTGTTGAACTCCATTCTTCTATGTGTTTCTTAACTCGCTCACGCCATTCAGTACTATACTTAGTAATCAGAGATACGCTTGGCAAAACATCAGGGTCGTCAGCCTCGACTACCCAAGAATACTACGCATCGCACCTCTAAAAAGCTTGCTGTTACCATTAATTTTTGTTAATTTGCCCTGAGTGAATCCAGAATATTAGTTGATTTTGACACTCAGCATATATCTATGTGAAACTGCGATCGCACCTCAAAAAAACCTCTTAACAAGATTATCAACAGGTATGCGACGCCGATAGCGAACGCGAGTGCGTCTCCAAGAGTTGCGGTAGCAAGTCATCAAGCGTCATAGTCCGTCGTAGACATCGCCAGCTTTCAACTCATTATTTATTCTCTGCCGCTTGCATCTGCTTTAGAACTGCTGCTTGGATTTTGGCATCAAAGTCGGGATCATCTACAGTTGTTATAATATTGCGTGGGCGATCGCCAAGTCTATCCAGATATGCTTGCAGTGCTATTTTGTCCTCACGATGTAGGAGAAAATATTGCCTCAATTCCTCATCAGACATGGCTGCATAGTTGACTTGACTCATTACAACACCTCTCCATTCGGCGTAATTTGGAACTCAAGATTCTCAGTACTTCCAGCCAAAACATAAAGATTGCTGGTTCGATCATCTATGCATACAAGATGTATGGGCTGAAGCGTAATATACGTTAGCCAGTAGCTAAGACGATATAGACCTCTCAATTGGGCATCAGTCGGCATTCAGGGCGCTCACTCAACACCTCTTTATTTTATTCCATAACTGCTTTAAGCTTTTTCTCAATTAGGTAGGTGCTTGCATCATCGCGCTACAAGCTCTCTTTTTTCTGTTCTGTCAAAGCATCAAGTTTAGCCAGTATTCTTAAGCCTTCTTCTGGGTTCCCAGTTGCGACCATTGCTTTAAATCTGATACTGGCATCAAATTCTGCTAGAGCTATGGTGGAAAGTTCTTCAATCAGCTTATTGACACTTATACCTTTAGCTTGAGCAAGTTCTTTTAATCTGTTGTGTTTTTCGTCTGGTAAACGAATAGTTAAAGTAGCCATTTTTGTTTAACTCCTAATAATTTCTTCAGGTTTTAAGATTGATAAGTTAGGAAATAACAATTCAGCATTTTGGAAATCTTTAATATTATGAGTGGCAATAATTTGAGCATTACCAGCAACCGTTAATTCAATTAAGTGGTTGTCAGCTTCATCTTTTAAATTAGGTCGCCATAAGTAGTAAATATAAATCCATTGACTCACGCTCATAAATGATGCGAGTAAAGCAGAAATTTCTGCATTCGTTAAAGGGCATTTGGCGAGAATTTCTGATCGCCCAATAACTGACTCATACTCAGAAAATAAAGCGTTTCCCATCAAAGGCTGATATTCGCCTTTCAAGCAGCGCCGAATGAGTTCTCTACTGGAACCCTTAGAGCTAATAAGCGCACTAATAAAAACGCTGGTATCAACCACAAATTTAATTGCCATGTAAATATGATAGCATATATGCTATCATGACAATTCCGGTTTCTTGCGATTAATCAAGGAAAGTATTTCAAACAAGGGAATTGGCAAGAAAATTTTGGGTATCTGATCAAGATTTTAGAGCGAGGGATGGCAGAGGGTTGTTTCCGTCAACTTGATTCATTTCTCACCACCCTTCATAATTATTGGGGTTTGTAATTTATACTTCAACGCTTACGAAAACATCAAGCATACTAGACCCGAATTGGCAAAAATTCAGGTAGTCGGTCAAATTAACTCATTCCAGCGACTATCAAGCGATGCCTACGGCGGGCTACGCCTACGCATCAGCGTAATCCGCTTGGAACACCAAACTTCCAGAAGAGAACATTAAACTTCAAGTTTGGAACATTAAATTCCGAGTTCAGGATAGGAAACTTCAAGCTCAGAACACCAAACTTCGAGTTCCAAACATCAAAATTTTAGTTTTCAAAACAAAAGGACGAACTCATGGCAAATTCAGTTTTCAACTTATCTAACCTCAACGGCACAAATGGCTTTGCCATCAACGGCATCAATCCAGATGACCGTTCAGGCAACTCTATTAGCAGTGCCAAAGACATCAATGGCGACGGTGTTGACGACCTGATTATCGGGGCAGATGGTGCCGACCCCAACGGCGACTCCTCAGGGCAAAGCTACGTGGTGTTTGGCAGCAAGGAAAGTTTTGCTGCCCAATTCTACCTCTCCACCCTCAACGGCACGTCGGGCTTTGCCATCAACGGCATCAATTCAGATGACTTCTCAGGCTTCTCTCTTAGCAGTGCCGGGGATATTAACGGCGACGGTCTAGACGACCTGATTATCGGGGCAGATGGTGCCGACCCCAACGGCATCACCTCAGGGCAAACCTACGTGGTGTTTGGCAGCAAGGAAAGTTTTGCTGCCCAATTCGACCTCTCCACCCTCAACGGCACAAATGGTTTCATCATCAACGGCATCAATCAATATGACTCCTTAGGCAACTCTGTTAGCAGTGCCGGAGACATCAACGGTGACGGCATTGACGACCTGATTATCGGGGCACCCTTTGCCTCCCCCAACGATACCTCTTCAGGGCAAAGCTACGTGGTGTTTGGCAGCAAGGAAAGTTTTGCTGCCCAATTCGACCTCTCCACCCTCAACGGCACAAATGGCTTTGCCATCAACGGCATCAATGAAGATAACTCCTTAGGCAAGTCTGTTAGCAGTGCCGGAGACATCAACGGCGACGGTGTTGACGACCTGATTATTGGGGCACCCTTTGCCTCCCCCAACGGCACCTCTTCAGGGCAAAGCTACGTGGTGTTTGGCAGCAAGGAAAGTTTTGCTGCCCAATTCGACCTCTCCACCCTCAACGGCACAAATGGTTTTGCCATCAACGGCATCAATCAATATGACTCCTTAGGCAACTCTGTTAGCAGTGCCGGAGACATCAACGGCGACGGTATTGACGACCTGATTATTGGGGCACCCTTTGCCGACGGCAACGGCGACAATTCAGGGCAAAGCTACGTGGTGTTTGGCAGCAAGGAAAGTTTTGCTGCCCAATTCAACCTCTCCACTCTCAACGGCACTAACGGCTTCGTCATCAACGGCTTCAATAAAGGTGACGGTTTCTTCAGCAGTTTTGTCAGCAGTGCGGGAGACATCAACGGCGACGGCATTGATGACTTGATTATCGCGGCACCCTTTGCCGACCCCAACGGTACCAATTCAGGGCAAAGCTACGTAGTGTTTGGCAGCAAGGAAAGTTTTGCTGCCCAACTCAACCTCTCCACCCTCAACGGCACAAATGGCTTTGCCATCAACGGCATCAATCCAGATGACCGTTCAGGCTACTCTCTTGGCAGTGCCGGAGATATCAACGACGACGGTATTGACGACCTGATTATCGGAACACCCTTTGCCGACCCCAACGGCGACAATTCCGGGCAAACCTATGTGGTGTTTGGCAACCGCGCCCCCGTTCTCGACCTCAACGGCAACTCAGAGGGTATTGATTTTAGCACCACCTTTAGCGGCACTCCCATCTCCATCATTGATAGCAACTTCACCCTGGACGACAACGACACTACCCTAGCTGGTGCCACCATCACCATTACCAATCTCTTGAATGGCGCAGCCGAAAGTCTCAATGCCACTGCCATCGGCAACATCACCGCTACCTACAACCCCACCACAGGCACTCTCACCCTTAGCGGCACGGATACCATTGCCAATTATCGACAAGTCCTCAGCAGCGTTACCTACAACAGTACAGCTACCACTGTTAACACCACAATTGAATTTGTCGTCGATGACGGGCAAGATTTGAATAACACCAGTGCAGTGGCAACCACCACTTTGGGTTTTGTCGAGAAATTGATCACGGGCACGCCTGATGCAGATATCCTCATCGGCACATCCAACAATAACATCATTGAGGGCAAAGCTGGTAACGACAAGCTCACTGGTAATGGTGGTCGAGACAAATTCATCTTCTCACCAGGCGATGGCATCGACACCATAATCGACTTTGGCGGCGTAGGTATTGATTCAAATCCATCAGCGGCGGAAATTGCTGAAGTTGATACTTCAAATCCATCAGCGGCGGAAATTACTGAAGTTGATACTTTTCCATCAGCGGCGGTAATTGCTGAAGTTGATACCTTGGATTTTACTAGATTAGGATTGACTGCTAAAAATCTGCAATTAAATCAAAATGGCAACAATCTAGAACTCACTTTTGAAGATACAAGCAATACCAAAATCATTCTAGAAAACTTCCTCTTAGAAAACTTGAATAATTTACCAGCATCTGATACCAGCCCAGCTATTGGCAATATCCTGTTTGATAACCAGAGGGGCATCGTTGACAGTTTTGATATCTTCGATGCCAACTCCACTCAAACTGAGTTATTTAACCCGAACACCGTTACATTCCTCAATGACCTTAACAATAACATTACGGGTTTTAAGGACTCCGACGATGTGATTAATGGTCAGGGAGGTGATGACATCATCCACGGCAATAGTGGCAATGATTTGCTGCGGGGTGGAACTGGTAATGATACCCTCATCGGTGGTGCTGGCAATGATACTCTGGTTGGCGGTGCTGGCAATGACGTACTCATAGGTGGTGAGGGTGTTGATAGATTCCTTTACAATACCGATGCTGCTTTTAACAGCGCTGATGTTGGTCTAGATAGTATTAGTGGGTTCTACGGTGGATTTTTTGCAGCCACTACACAAAGTGACAAGATTGTACTGGATAAGGCTACCTTTAATACAATTACTTCTGTTGCGGGAATAGGTTTTAGTAACGAGAGTGATTTTGAAATCACTTCTTCAGCGGGGACTAGCACGGCGAAAATTGTCTACGATCCTGTGAGTGGGCAGTTGTTCTACAACGAAAATGGCAGCACGGCTGGTTTCGGCAGTGGTGGTCTATTTGTGACTCTTACTGGTGCGCCAATTCTCAAAGCATCTGATTTTATTATCCAAGCGTAGTTCGCTTGGAACAACAAACTTTGAGTTCCAAACACCAAACTTTGAGTTCGGAACATCAAACTTTGACTTCGGAACACCAAACTTTGAGTTCGGAACATCAAACTTCGAGCTTGGAACACCAAACTTCGAGTTTCAAACAGCAAACTTCGAGTTCCAAACACCAAACTTCGAGTTTCAAACAGCAAACTTTGAGTTCGGAACATCAAACTTCGAGTTCTAAACACCAAACTTCGAGTTCGGAACATCAAACTCCAAGCTTGGAACACCAAGCTTGGAGTTTGGAACATCAAACTCCAAGCTTGGAACACAAAGTTTAATACCATTTCACACAAACCCTGATAGTCAGTAGGAAGTAGGGTGTGTTATGCCGTAGGCGGGAGCATCTTGAATTGTTGATAGTGCGTTGCGCTGCGCGACAACGCACCCTACTACATTTAAACCTAAGTTTTTTAATTACGAATTCCGTACAGCGCTACTAGCCTTCAACTTAGGATAAGCAATTCGTTTGTGATGAAATTGCTGCCAAACATCTACAAATATCTGGGCAATTTTTGACATTTCTTCTCGTGTTAATCCTGAATCTACCAGTTGATTGTCTTGCCATTTGGCACGCAGAATATTGTTTAACATTGTTAAAGCTTGTTCGGTAGAGACATCTTTGAGCGATCGCTTCTCTCCCACACGCTTACCCGAACTTGATGCTTCGAGCGATCGCAGCGCCGCTTCGCAAGAATCTGCTAACATGACAATTCCGGTTTCCCGCGATTGGGGAATCGGCCCATCGTAGCGAAAATCTGCGTCGTCTACTATTAAACTTGGATCTTCCTGCGCCATTTGCTGGGCTTGATGATGGAAATAGGCAATCAGCATCGTTCCCTGATGCTCTGGAATAAAAACTTGAATCGCTGTCGGCAAAAGGTGTTTACGCGCCATCACCAACCCTTCAGTTACGTGCTTTTTGATAATTTCTGCACTCTTCCAAGGATCTTTAATCTCTGTATCATGTTTATTCGGCCCCCCCATTTGATTTTCTATAAAGCCAAGGGGGTCATGCATTTTGCCAATATCGTGATATAATGTTCCAGCCCTGACTAGTTCCACATTGCATCCTAGTTGTTTGGCAGCAGCTTCAGCAAGGGTAGCCACAAGCAACGTATGTTGAAAAGTTCCAGGAGTTTCAGTAGCGAGTCGTTTTAATAAAGGGCGGTTAGGGTTCGCCAACTCCGCTAAACGGATGGGAGTAACTAAATCAAAAACTTTTTCTAGATAAGGACTCAACCCTAAAGCTACAACACTCCAGCCTAAACCGGATAAAGCAAACAATCCGGCTTCTCGGAGGACAATATACCAAGTTGAACCAAATGCTTGACCAATTAAGATTTTAACAATCAGATAAATGCCGCCCTGAGTTAAAGCGATCGCAACACCCAATAATGCCAATTCTTCACGCGATCGCAATCGTTGCGCTATGTAACTACCTAATATTCCTCCCCCGACACCAGCTAAAAGCGCAGCCTTGCTTATATCCAAGCTAATAGCTAATATCGGCAACAGCAGTCCGACAACTGTCAACGCCAAAATGGGGCCATAGAAGCTTCCCAACAATAACCCAAGGGCGCTCCAGGTGGTATAAGGCAATCCCATCGTTACCAACCCTGGCACACTCAGAGTTAGCAGTAACACCAATAAGCGATCGCGTTGTCGCAATTCATAATCAATATGCCGTTCTACCCAGACAAAAATAGCAATGGCGATCGCAATAACACCTGCTAACTTCCCTAACTCGTGCCATTTTACCTCCCGGCGAACCAGGTGATAATGCTCCAGTACCTTAAAGTTCCATGCAGTAATCTGCGCTCCTTTTTTGACAATCACCTGGCCGTACCGTACCTTCACCATCACCGGTGGCACTCCAGCAGCAGCCTTTTGAGCATATTGTCTGGTTTGTTCTTCATCTTTTTGCAGATTCGGCTTGAGGACAGCTAACAACACGTTCTTTGCCAAAGATTCGGCGGATTTTGGTACAAAGGACTGTAATTGTAAACTCACCGCATCCTGTAAGATATTTTTTGGCAGTCCTTGTGGGATGCCTTGGGTGATAATCCGCTCTGCACTCTGATGGATTCCCATTTGTGTTGTTTCCCACTCCTGATCTGACAAATCCAAAAGTAGGGATTCCTCGTATACTGCTTCTGGGGTAACAGTCTCTAACTGTAAAAGTTTGGCAGTGGCTTGGGTGTATCTTTGGCGTGCTTGGGAAATTTGGGCAATCATTAAAGACAAGTTTTTCTCAGAAGTTGTGACGCGGTAAGATTCTAGTTCTGCTACTGCTTGAGTAAAATCAGTGTTTTGATAAAAATCAACTGGCTTTGTCTTCTGTGGCGTTGGTGTCTGATTGGGTGCGGATGAGGCGGCGGTTCGTCCTGTTCCTTTCTTATGCTGATTTTTACTATTTTCTACAGCTACTAGCAGTGCTTGCCATTCTGAGTCAGGACAAGAGCGGAGGTAACGCTGGGTAGAGATGGACAAAATTATAGGATCAAAAAAAGGAAAAGCTCCAGCAACGGCGCGAATTTCGTTGCCATCATCTAGAAGTTGTTGCAATTTTTCGTTGATTTGTTCGTTCATTCGCGCATCAACCATCAACACTTGTAAGGAT
>NZ_JAIVFR010000179.1 GCF_020829685.1 Nostoc sp. CHAB 5715
ATAAACTTATTGGGTCAAAAACAGCCAAAGTGGTAGAGAACTATTAATCGCAATTAGTCGCACTAAATGACCAGTTGTGACAATTTCAACATTATGATTCAATGCCAGGGAAACCAAGATCATTTCTGCTGATCCTCCTGGTGCTGTGACTAAAAGACAGGTTAACCAGTCCCAAGAGGTTAATTGCATCGCAATTATAGCAGCGATCGCTCCCGCTATTAAAGTCATCCCCACAGACATCAAGGCATAGCCCACAGTCTGCTTTCTAAAGTTGGGTTTGTCTCCCCAATACTCACCAATAGTAATTCCCAGCAGCATTTGACCCAATAAGTTTATTATTAGCGGCGGATTAAAGCTAATATCACCTACAAAAGGTAGCCAATGTAGCAAAGGATTAAACCCGATACCAATCAACAATGCCCCAAAGAAATCGCCAGCCGGAATTTTAAATAATATAGCTGGATAAACTACTAATCCAGTAATTGTCAGTACTAACAAGAGTAATTCTAATTGAGATGGATCGAAATTGAGCCAAGCAGCGTTGATTGGGAGCGTTTGCGGATAGTAATTACCAGTTGATATCTAAGCTATTCGTCAATTGCCTACATTCTTTATTGACGACGTTCTTGCAGCTTGCGGTATACAGATTTTAAATCAACTTGATGGTGAGCTAAGGCAACCAAAGTATGATATAACAAATCAGCCACTTCACCTGCGATCGCATCTGCTTCATCATCCTTAAAGGCCATTACCACCTCGGCGGTTTCCTCACCAATCTTTTTCAAAATTTTGTTATCGCCACCTGCGAATAGTTTACAGGTGTAGGAGCTTTCAGTAGGATGATCGCGGCGATCGCATATTATTTGAAACAATTGCGACAATGTATCTCCTGGTGGTGGGGCAATTTTCCCTTCTATTTGGTGAAAGCAACTACGTTCTCCAGTGTGGCAGGCAATATCTCCTAATTGCTCTACACCTATAAGCAGCGCATCATTATCACAGTCATAACGGATACTCTGCACTTTTTGAATATGTCCAGAAGTCGCCCCCTTGTGCCATAACTCTTGCCGAGAACGACTCCAAAACCAAGTTTCTTCAGTTTCCAAAGTTTTTTGTAACGACTCCTGATTCATCCACGCCATCATTAGGACAGTACCATCCAAATAATCTTGGACAATTGCAGGCACTAAACCCCGTTCATCGTAGCGAATTTCCTCAACAGGGATAGCGTAATGCAGAGAGTGCGAATCGTTAGAAGACATACCAGCTAGTTTGCTCTAATGAGAATAATTCATGGATTCACGATATCATTCTCAATAGGGCAACTGGCATGTTTTTTTGAATTGAACTATTTTATCTAGTTCTAAACAAGAGCATTCCGTTCCATAGCGGACTGCATCTTTACAGCACTCAACGCGACTTTGTGAGCTTTTGATGCCTCACCATACCAATGAATCGCCGAATTAAAAGCTGCTCGGTAAAGATCCTGGTATGCTTCAGATAATCGAGTTTGAATATCTAGAGGCAAATCTTTATTTGACTTATATAACATATTGTTATTTTTTGGTTCAGCTATTTATATAAGATAGAAATTCTAAGCACTTTTTGACCCTATCCTAAGATATAACTTTTTATTGCCCACTGTTAGGAGAGAATCTTGGTAAATACCACAATTAAAACAACGAAATCACAAGAAGTTTTCGCTGCTGCTCAAAACCTCATGCCAGGAGGAGTCAGTTCTCCTGTTCGTGCCTTTAAATCTGTGGGCGGACAACCCATCGTTTTTGATCGTGTTAAAGGCGCATATATTTGGGATGTAGATGGCAACCAATACATAGACTATGTAGGCACTTGGGGCCCAGCTATTTGTGGTCATGCTCATCCAGAAGTAATTGCAGCCTTGCATGAAGCTTTAGAAAAAGGTACCAGTTTCGGCGCTCCCTCAGTTCTAGAAAATGTTTTGGCAGAAATGGTTATCGATGCCGTTCCTAGCATCGAAATGGTTAGATTTGTCAACTCTGGAACTGAAGCCTGTATGGGAGTTTTGCGATTGATGCGGGCTTTCACAAAACGAGATAAAATTATTAAGTTTGAAGGCTGCTACCACGGACACGCCGATACCTTTCTCGTGAAGGCGGGTTCTGGTGTTGCCACACTTGGCTTGCCAGACTCACCAGGAGTTCCAAAATCGGCAACTAGCACTACTCTAACCGCGCCTTTTAACGACTTAGAATCCGTCAAAGCCTTGTTTGAGGAAAACCGTGACGAGATTGCTGGTGTCATTCTTGAGCCAGTTGTCGGCAATGCTGGATTTATTGCACCTGACGCTGGCTTCTTAGAAGGATTACGAGAACTGACTCACGAGCATGGAGCGTTATTGGTATTTGACGAAGTGATGACAGGCTTCCGTATTGCTTACGGTGGCGCTCAGGAAAAATTTGGTGTTACTCCCGACTTAACAACCTTGGGTAAAGTGATTGGTGGTGGGTTGCCAGTAGGAGCTTATGGCGGTCGCCAAGATATTATGTCAATGGTTGCCCCCGCAGGCCCCGTATATCAAGCTGGGACTCTTTCTGGTAATCCTTTGGCAATGACTGCTGGTATTAAGACTTTAGAATTGCTGCAAAAGCCAGGTACTTACGAGTATCTTGACCGGATTACTAAGAAGTTAGCAAATGGTTTGCTGCAAATTGCTAAAGAAACTGGTCATGGGGTATGCGGTGGTCAAATCAGCGCCATGTTTGGCTTATTCTTTACCTCTGGCCCAGTTCATAACTACGAAGATGCCAAAAAGTCTGATACAGCCAAATTCGGACGCTTCCATCGGGGTATGTTAGAGCATGGTGTTTACTTAGCACCCTCTCAATTTGAAGCTGGGTTTACGTCTTTTGCTCACACTGAAGAAGATATTGAGCAGACTTTAGCAGTTGCACGGGATGTAATGTCTAGCTTATGACCAAAAGAGTGCTGAGTACTCAGTAAAGACAACGCCTACAACAAGCGTTGCTCACTGGGCATTATATTACTCCTGTGCGCGATCGCAAAAAGTTGGAGTGTTAGCTTCCGAGTCATGGGAACTTCGGTCGTTGATATTAGACATCTAGTAAAAAAATGTAGAGACGTACCAGTGCTACGTCTCTACAAAAGTTTTGGATTTTCTTATTAATACTTAATGCCAACCTAGTCTGCCATAGATTGTACTTGTACCTAAAAACTACAAGTCAGGAGGCAAAATCACCTGATCAATTGCGTGGATTACACCATTACTGCCTATGATATCTGCCTGTGTCACTTTAGCATC
This sequence comes from Nostoc sp. CHAB 5715, assembly GCF_020829685.1. GTDB lineage: Bacteria > Cyanobacteriota > Cyanobacteriia > Cyanobacteriales > Nostocaceae > Nostoc. Next base: position 3,302 of record NZ_JAIVFR010000179.1, read on the forward strand.
ATTGACAGTTACACCGGTAGCAGGGTCAACTTTAACGTTGATTGCGCCACCTTCAAGGCTTTTAACTTCACCAGACTTCAAATCAGTGGACAATACCTTACCAGATACTACATGGTAATTTAAAATCTTGAGCAATACTTCTTTGTTGGCTGGATTTAACAATTCTTGCAAAGCATCTTGTGGCAACTTAGCAAAAGCTGCATCAGTAGGTGCAAAAATGGTTAAATTATCTTTGCCTTGCAAAGCTTCAGTCAACCCTGCTGCTTTCAAAGCCTTAGTTAAGGTTGTAAAGGAAGCGTTTGACTCTGCTAACCCTAACAAGTTTTGACCTTGAGTGTCCGTTGCTCCTGGTGCTGATGGAGTTGTAGTAGGTGTCTCAGTGGGTTGAGTTTCCGGGGTAGGAGGGATAGGACGTGGGGTGCGGGGTGGAACTTCACCAGGTGTAACACTACCACCACCACCACGGTTATAGGGCGGTTCGTTGAAAATACTTGGTCTGGGATTTGTTACACCACTTTGCTGCGCTACTTGTTTGGGTTTGGTATTGCCCTTTTCTATTTCGGAAGCAGCCTCAGCAGGTGTGTATTGAGCGTTTACTTGAAGACGTTGACCCTTGTTATAGGGGGCTTCGTTGAAAATACTGGGGTTAGGATTTAGTGCCTCTTTAGCTTCAGATGGTAAAGTAATAACAAGGCTCAAACTACTAAATCCTGCTATGCCTGCTAACGCGATCAGCAATTTGCTGTAATTTGTCTTCATAAATTTTGTTTGTCTTTTTGTCCACACATTACATAAAGATTTATAACATTTTGCTATACACAAAATCTAACCTAAGAGGGAAGAAAAATTTTTCTCCACAATAATTTTTGATAGTCAGGTAAAATATCAAACGTCGGCTCATGCTGATAATTATGAAATATATTTAGCACATATTTTATGTAATGAGTATATTTTTTACCTTAGACAAAAAAAGTTAAAAAGCCTCACTTCCTGTAGCGTCAACTCTCAGAAAGTGTGAAAGTATAACATCTACAAGGTATGAGTTACAATAAGCTGTGAAAAAGATTTTACTCATTTACAGGTAACATTATATACAAAAATATACTTAAAATAATAAATGATTAATAAAGTACTGAACCCCATAAGGAATCAGGGGATATCTCTGAATTAACCATTGATTATTCAGCAAAAGCACAGAAATTAATTACCAAGATATCTTAACGTAATCTAAACAGTGACGGAAATTAAAGTAACTGCTGAAGACTTAGAACTGAGCGGTTAAATTCATCTATGTATGTCAAATTCAATTATTTAATTATTTGATATTTTAATCAGAAAATAATACTTTTTAAATTGATGATTTTGCTAAAAATCAGGCATAAGTTCAACCACGATCTCAATTAAATAGATAAAAAACAAATAATGTAAAGAAAAATTACTTTAACTAAAGATACAATTGTAAAGTTAAGAAGTTGACCAGTTATAAGGTATACAACATGCTGGAATTATACCAATGGGAACTATCTAAATACTCAGAGAAAGTGCGCCTAATTCTAGATTTTAAAGGACTAGATTACCGCAAAATAGAGGTTACGCCTGGGATTGGACAAGTAGAACTATTCCGGCTGACTGGTCAGAAACAAGTCCCGGTATTAAAGGATCGTAATAGATATATTGCGGATTCTACGGAAATAGCTAAGTATTTAGACTTAGAGTATCCCGATCGCCCAATAATACCGCAAGAACCCAAAAAACGCGGTTTAACTTTATTAATAGAAGAATGGGCGGATGAATCTATAGGCATCAAAGGTCGCAAAGCACTATTTGCAGCTATAAGTCAAGATCAAAATTTCCGCAAGTCTTTATTACCCACCTCAACACCAGATATATTTAAAAGTCTGGTTGGAGGAGTACCCACTGACTTACTGACAGTGCTAGGTTTTGGGGTAGGTTATAGTCCAGATATTATCCAGTCAGCGATCGCACCTTTAAAACAAGACTTAGAAGCGCTAACGTTATTATTGGCAGAGAGTCCTTATTTAACTGGAGATGAGCCGACTTTAGCCGATTTGGCAGTAGCTGGGTTATCAATATTATTGAAATTCCCTCCTGGCCCCTATCTGGATTTACCAGCTTCTCTTAGAGGTAAAGGATTACCAATCTTTTCAGAGAATATAGATTATGAACCATTCTTTACCTGGCGCGATCGCCTCTACGCCCAATTCCGCAAACCATTAATCACTACCACTCCACCAAGAGGAAGTGCGCCAACGTCGATTCAGATTGACTAAGTAATGGGCATGGGGCATTGGGCATGGGGCATTGGGCATGGGAAAAAATGACTAATAACTAATGACTAATGACTAATGACTAATGACTAATAACATGAATTCAGAACAGCCATTAGGTTCGGTTATTCAAGGTTCTCTAACTGAAGGTTTAGAAGTACGATTGCATCCTGACATTTCTGTGGAAGATATGCGGGTGGGTAAGTTTCTTGTTGTGCAAGGGATGCGATCGCGCTTTTTTTGTATGCTGACAGATGTAGCATTGGGGGCTGCTAATGCCCGAATTATTGCAAATCCCCCTAGTTGGGAAGACACTTTTTTACGAGATGTTTTAGCCGGAAGTGGTACTTATGGTACTATCAACCTCGCGCCGATGTTGATGTTCACTCCCGAATCGGAAGAATCTTTCTCCCCAACAAATGGCAAATCGACAAATCCCTTCCTCCCATCGGTGACGGGTTTGGCTTCATTTGTGCCACAAACCAGTACTACAATGGAATTGTTGCCTGTTAAAACTATTCCTAGCCACTTTAGCCAAGTTTACGATGCAAGTGTTGACGATTTTCGGCGGGTATTTGGTTGGGAAGATGACCCCCAAAGGCGCAATTTTTCCATCGGGAAACCTTTGGATATGGATGTGCCCGTTTGCATCGATTTAAACCGCTTCGTAGAACGGAGTAATGGGGTTTTTGGAAAATCTGGTACTGGTAAATCCTTTTTAACACGGTTACTTTTAGCTGGCGTTATCCGTAAAAATGCGGCAGTAAATTTGATTTTTGATATGCACTCTGAGTATGGCTGGGAAGCCGTTGCAGAAGGGAAGAATGTAAATACAGTTAAGGGTTTAAAGCAATTATTTCCCAGCAAAGTAGAAGTTTACACCCTCGACCCGGAATCGACAAAGCGCCGGGGTGTGCGTGATGCTCAAGAACTTTATCTAAGCTATGAGCAAATTGAAGTTGAAGATATTAAGTTATGTGGTCGAGATTTAGGACTTTCTGACGCAGCCTTGGATAACGCTAATATTTTGTTTAATGAGTTAGGTAAGTCTTGGATTGTCCAGCTGTTAAATATGACTGGTGAGGACATTAAGATGTTCTGTGAGGAAAAGCCGGGACACCCAGGTTCAATTAACTCTTTACAGCGCAAACTGATGCGTATGGATAATTTGAAGTATATGCGCGCGGTTTGTCCCCAGAATTATATTAGTAAAATTGTCCAGTGCCTGGAATCTGGAAAGAATGTTGTGATAGAATTTGGTTCCCAGTCTAATATGCTCTCTTATATGTTGGTGACGAATATGATCACCCGACGTATTCACGAGCATTACGTCAAGAAAGCAGATAAATTCCTGCAAAGCAAAAATCCGAACGATCGCCCCACGCCATTGATGATTACCATTGAAGAGGCGCACCGTTTCCTTGACCCGGCTATCGTACAAAGTACTATCTTTGGGACTATCGCCAGGGAACTGCGAAAATATTTCGTCACACTTTTGGTAGTTGATCAACGTCCATCGGGTATTGATAATGAAGTCATGTCCCAGATTGGGACTCGGATTACCGCTTTGCTTAATGATGAAAAAGACATTGACGCGATTTTTACGGGTGTATCTGGTGGTGGCGGACTGCGATCGGTATTGGCAAAGTTAGACTCTAAGCAACAAGCTTTAATTTTGGGTCATGCTGTTCCTATGCCAGTAGTAGTACGTACCCGTCCTTACGATACAACTTTTTACGAAGAAATTGGTGAGCCAGCCTGGGAAGAAAAACCTGACGCAGAAGTATTCGCTGCTGCTGAACTAGCCAAAGCTGACTTGGGATTCTAGATAGTTATTTGTCATTTGTCATTAGTCATTGGTCATTAGTCATTGGTCATTAATTAAGTTAGTTATTCTTGCTCTGCTTCCCCATCTCCCCCTGCTTCCTATGCTTCTTTTCCCCATGCCCAATGCCCCATGCCCCATCCCCAATTCGTAACATCCCTCCATTCTCGTAGGAAATTAAGTTCGGTTATCCGGCTAGTTTTGGGCAACAGAAGAGGGGTTTTTGGCGTCACTATAGATATAGTCAGTAATTTCAAGGAAGTTTAATTTTTTTTTGCAAATCGGCAATTTTGAATTATAATTAAAGATTGCATCTTAAAATACTTTACTATTTGCCTGATTTATCGTACTATAAAGATAAATGGAACTCATACCGACTTCGGATTTTCAGTTGCTATCAGTAACTGCCTAAAAGAAGAATTCTCAAAAACAACCAGCGTGCTTATATAAAGATTGAAAATTTAGGGAAGGTAGGGGAACCTATCATTGGGAGTTTACCGTCTGAACAACGGCTAGATCAATTGATAATTACTTTTGATAGCTCCCGATACTTCGTGATAGATGTACTACCTTTCTGCATGGATTTTAGTAAGAAAAAATACATTGTGTTTACGGAGTAGAGGATAACACATCAATGCCTACTGTCAACACCCAAACGGAAAACCTCAACACCAAATTCACAGCTGATATGGTGCGAACCTATCTACGAGAAATTGGTCGTGTACCACTGCTAACCCGTGAACAAGAGATTGTCTATGGGAAGCAGGTGCAACAAATGATGAAGTTCATCGACGCCAAGGAAGCTTTGGCGAAGAAACTGCACCGCGAACCGAATATGTCAGAGTGGGCTGACCACGTTCAACAATCGGAAACCGAGGTACAACAAACGGTAGCGCAAGGGAAGCGGGCGAAGCAAAAAATGATCGAAGCGAATTTGCGCCTGGTCGTTGCTATTGCCAAAAAGTACCAAAAGCGAAATATGGAGTTTCTGGATTTAATCCAGGAAGGAACACTAGGATTAGAGCGGGGTGTAGAGAAATTTGACCCAATGAGGGGTTATAAGTTCTCAACCTATGCTTACTGGTGGATTCGCCAAGCAATTACCCGTGCGATCGCCCAGCAAGGTCGCACCATCCGCTTACCGATCCACATTACTGAAAAACTGAATAAAATCAAAAAAGTGCAGCGCGAGTTAGCTCAAACACTGGGGCGATCGCCTACTCCAGCCGAAATTGCTAAAGAACTGGAAATAGAACCTGCTCAGATCCGCGAGTACCTGAACATGGCGCGTCAACCAGTATCTTTGGATGTTAAAGTTGGCGATAACCAGGATACTGAGTTGCAAGAAATGCTCGAAGATGACGGCCCATCACCAGAGTATTACACCAACCAGGAATTTTTACGCCAAGACTTGAACAACTTGCTAGCAGAATTAACTCCGCAACAGCGACAAGTTTTAGCCCTGCGCTTTGGTTTAGAAGATGGTAATGAAATGTCATTGGCGAAAGTGGGTGAGAGATTGAATCTTAGCCGTGAACGTGTCCGCCAGTTAGAGCATCAAGCTTTGGCTCATCTGCGTCGTCGTCGCGCCAATGTTAAAGAATACGTTGCTAGTTAAAATGAGAGACGCGAAATGCCGCGTCTTTCCACCACCTTGGTGATGCGCCTCCTGAATTCAGGGGGCTATTTTTTTATGCTTAGGACTTACGCAAAAATTGCTAAAAAGCTTAATTTATCGAACCGCCAAGACGCCAAGAGCGCCGAGAATTCGTAGAGTGTGCGTAAGTCCTAATGCTGATAACCCAATACAGTTCAGTTAAGAAAATAATCTGTTGAGGCAGGCAGGGGAGGCAGGGGGAGCAGGGGGAGCGGGGGAGAGAAAAATGCTTAACTGAACTGTATTGGCTGATAACCTAATTACGCTTGGGTTACCCCTACTGATTTAATGGTTGTAGGTCGGATGCGATCGCTTTGTCACCGGATGCAAGCCCATCATTAATTACCAAAATCCAGCAAGACTCTAAAATAGGAACATAAAGGCACATACTATGGTGTGCGATCGCTTTTCTTTCGGCTCAATGATATACCAAAATGAATGCGTGAATTACTCAAATGAGAAAACATTCAGGCAATTGAGAAAGTAAAAGCTCATTTTACTTGCGGA
>NZ_JAIVFR010000017.1 GCF_020829685.1 Nostoc sp. CHAB 5715
AATTACAGCTTTCATCTCGGTTGCAAATTTTGGATTTTAAATCGCCAAATTACACCTCAACACTTCTGGTCAGGAAGCAATGCCAAAGCGACTTCTCAACCCTGTGAGTGATGGTAAACAACGCCGCATCTTAGATTTTCTAAAGAAACAATCTACAGTAATGCAGCACGGCGTAAATAAACATACCATTTCAAATGGTGCAAGAAGCTCGGAATACAATTATGCGTTACTTTTGACTTCCGCCTTGCGGTACTAGTTTTTATCAAAAAGCAGTGTAATGTTTTCTCTATCAGACGCTACGCGTAGCTTGCTTCTTTGCAGAGTAAGTTTCTACGATGGATACTGCAAATAATCATACAAAAATCTTTTTAATTAATCAGTGGCGATAATTTCCAATAGCATTTTTCTTTCAAAAAGCAAACGTGTTACTTTTGATGACTTTGTAATTTTAGTAGTATCAATTCGATATTGATGCCGGTAATTAATTGCCTAAATGCAACAATTAAGTTAAGTCGGAGCAGAGTCAGCCGCTCCTTAGAAATTTGAAGAATTTACACTTAAGTCTTACTGAATGTTTTAAAGTTAATAAAAAGACACATATTTATTGTAAAAAGTGCAAAATCCAAAACAAACCCGAATTATCTATACAAAAGATATTTGGATTACGGGAACCGATCATAAACTTTGAAATTCTTCATAAACATAGGCTCTATGTTACCATCTGGATGGTTTTAGACGGATCGTAACTGGCTTTCGAGTATAAACGCCAACGGCCGTAGCGTCTCTAAATTTGGTGGTTGAGGAGAGAATAATAGTGCAAGATAGCATGTCAGTGGCAGAACCGAATCTATATACACAGCGTAACCAGCCACGACCGATCCGCATAGGCGTGATTGGAGTGGGTAACATGGGACAACATCACGCTCGCGTGCTGAGTTCAATGAAAGATGTTGAACTAGTCGGAGTGGCAGATATTAATGTTGAGCGAGGGCTAGAAACTGCCAGCAAGTACAAGGTGCGTTTTTTTGAAGATTACTGTGACCTGCTACCTCTTGTAGAAGCAATTTGTGTAGCTGTTCCCACCCGTCTGCACTATGCCGTGGGCATCAATTGTCTGTTAGCGGGAATTCATGTTCTGATTGAAAAACCGATCGCAGCCAGTATTTCTGAGGCAGAGTCCCTAGTAAATGCCGCAGCTGAGTCTGGGTGTATCCTGCAAGTGGGTCATATTGAGCGTTTTAACCCAGCTTTTAAAGAACTAAGCCAAGTGCTTAAAACTGAAGAATTGCTGGCGCTAGAAGCCCACAGAATGAGTCCTTATTCAGATCGGGCAAACGATGTTTCGGTTGTGCTGGATTTAATGATCCATGACATCGACCTACTTTTGGAATTAGCTGCTTCCCCAGTCACGAAATTGACTGCTAGCGGTACTCGCGCCCTAGACTCTGGTTATTTAGATTACGTAACTGCCACCTTGGGGTTTGCCAATGGTATTGTTGCTACTCTGACCGCCAGTAAAGTTACCCACCGAAAAATTCGTCGGATTGTCGCCCATTGCAAAAATTCATTCACTGAGGCAGATTTTCTCAAGAATGAAATTTTGATTCACCGACAAACGACTGCCAATTCTCTCACCGACCACCGACAAGTACTTTACAGGCAAGATGGTGTAATTGAAAAAGTCTACACCAGCAATATTCAACCCTTAAGTGCAGAATTAGAGCATTTTGTCAACTGTGTACACGGTGGCAATCAACCCTCAGTAGGTGGTGAACAAGCTCTCAAAGCTCTGAGACTGGCAAGTTTGATTGAGCAGATGGCGCTGGAAGATCGAGTTTTAAATCCATTAGACTGGCAATCGGAACCAAGAGTCCAATCATTGACCCCGACAGCCTAGAAGAAGAAGGGATGAGGGGGATGAGGGGGACAAGGTAAAATTTTCTCCCTGCTCTCCCACAGGCGCAACCTCACAACCTCAGAAGAAAACCCTAGAGTATGTTTTTAAATTTGCCATCAATCTTTAGATCCTCCCTAGTCCTTTTAAAAAACCGACTAAGGGGGATCTAAAAAATAAGAAAATAAAATCTGGTGGTTGGTTTCATTAATTTTGTCAGGTTCGCAGTGAGCGATAAATGGCTCAATTTCAAGGGCTAGAGGTACTTACAAATTTTTATAAACCTCGCAATTAATAAAACAGCCCCCTAGCTTCCACTTGTTTTACTCTGTTTCTTCATTGCAATGCCAACTTTTCGTGCAGCCGAATTACCTTGACTTTAGCAAGCGGGGATAATTACCTTTTAAAAAAGCTAAAGCGGAATCTTAGTCACAGAAATAGTACAGCAATTTCAGGAATTAACTCAATGCTTGAATGGATAACTAATACTATCAACTATTTTGGTTATTGGGGAATCGCCCTACTAATGTTTTTAGAGAACCTTTTTCCCCCGATTCCTTCAGAATTGATCATGCCACTGGCTGGATTTACAGCAAGTCCATATCAACCAGGGGGGGCAAAACTAAATATCATTGGTGTGTTTTTCGCAGGACTTTTGGGTTCTGTATTGGGCGCACTTATTTGGTACTATCCAGGTAAGTTTTTGGGTGAAACCCGTTTGAAAGCTTGGGCTGACAAGTATGGCAAATGGCTGGCTATATCCAGTAAAGATATCACCAAGGCTAAAGAGTGGTTTAACCGACAAGGTAGAAAAGCAGTATTAATTGGTCGCCTTGTGCCAGGAATTCGCACCTTGATTTCTGTTCCCGCAGGTATCAGCAATATGCCCTTGCTGCCATTCTTATTTTACACAACATTGGGTAGCGCGGCTTGGGTGGGTTTGTTAACATACTCAGGATACATATTGGGTAGTCAGTATGAACTTGTGGACAAGTACCTTGCTCCTGTATCTAAAATCGTACTTGGCGGTTTGGTTCTAGCATTTGTTTTCTGGATATTTAAGCGCCAGTTAAGACGTACTAGAAGATGAAACACGGACGCTTTTGGTTTGAAAGCAGTGAAAGCAGGGGTTACATCTGGCCAAAATTCGCCTACACTATGCCAAATAATACTAGATGTGCGTTAGCAAAGCTTATCGGAGGTATCGCCGGAATCCGAATTAATCTTTGGCGTATTTCTAGCTACACTTGACGCAACCTAGAATTTCTGGTTGCTCGCATTTTTGTAAGATGAGCATGACAACTTTTTACAGTTAAGTTTGAACTAGGAGCTTTCATGACAGACCAACCTTCCGCCGCTACCCCCATCAATGCTGCTGCTATACCCATGAATAGAGTATCAGCATCGACTCCCATCAATGCTGTTAATACTCCTCCCAAGACAGGCGGTGTTCCAGGGAAAACCATTCTCAGTGTTGATTTAGGCAGAACTTCCACAAAAACTTGTGTGAGTCGTGAACCCGGTAATGTGGTGTTCGTACCTGCCAACGTCAAGCAGATGTCAATAGAACAAGTACGCGGCGGTGTTTTTGAAGCTAGGGCTACTGACCCCTTAATGGATTTGTGGCTGGAGTATCAAGGAAATGGATATGCTGTTGGTCAATTAGCAGCAGATTTTGGGGCAAATCTAGGAGTAGGCCAATCTAAGGTAGAGGCTGCACTGGTAAAAGTATTAGCAAGTGCTGGCTACTTCAAACTTAGAGACGATATCTCAGTTGTACTGGGTTTGCCTTTTCTTTCTTTAGAGCAATTTGAAAAGGAAAAAGCACAGTTGATTAGCCAAGTAGGCGGCCCTCATGTGTTGAACTTCCGAAGCGAATCTATATCGCTCAACGTCAGTAAGGTATGGGTAATGCCAGAAGGCTACGGCAGCCTGCTGTGGTCTGAAGCTCAACCGAAAAAAAGTCCTGGTAGTCCCGATTTTACAAAAATATCGGTGGCGATCGTTGATATTGGACATCAAACCGTCGATCTTTTGATGGTAGATAACTTCCGTTTTGCCAGAGGTGCTTCTAAGAGTGAAGACTTCGGTATGAACAAGTTTTATGAATTGGTGTCCGCCGAAATCGAGGGAGCAGATAGTCAATCTCTAGCTCTGATTTCCGCTGTGAACAAACCCAGAGGTGAACGCTTTTACCGTCCTAAAGGCGCTAGCAAGCCCACCAACCTAGACGATTTTCTTCCCAACCTCACGGAGATGTTTTCGCGCGAAATCTGTAGCCGTGTGCTAGCCTGGTTGCCAGAACGTGTTACCGATGTGATTCTTACTGGTGGGGGTGGTGAGTTCTTCTGGGACGACGTTCAACGTCTACTCAAAGAAGCAAAGATTAATGCTCATTTAGCAGCACCTTCCCGACAAGCGAATGCTTTGGGGCAGTATATTTATGGAGAGGCACAATTATCCTCCAATCGCGCTGCTAGGGCATAAAGCTGATGTTCCAATGGTCAAAAAAGGTAGTTAAATCCGTCACGTTCAACCCAGAGCTTGCTGATGAAAGCTTGTTAGCGCAAGTAGAAAGTTATTTGGACAAACAACCAGACAAGACTTTCAGCGACCTCTGTAAAGAAGCCTTATGGCAATCTTTATGTGTACCGGAACCTGTACAACCTGCTCCACATACAGCAGCAACAACACCGATTGAACAGCAAATCGGTGAACTGCAACGTCAAGTGGCTGGACTTGAGGAACGTTTTTTGGCCAAGGGATCTAATCGTTTGGAGGCAATGGAACACCATCTACTGCAACTTTCTCAACAAGTTGCACAACTAGCGCTCATAGTCAATGAGCGATCGCTGATTCAGTCTCCTACTCAATTAGAAGTAGTAAATAATACTTCTTATACTGTTGCTACCCCTCCTCAAGAGGTTGACCCCGTAATCAGTCGCCTTAGTCAGTTTCTTGATGATTTTTAAGAAACAACCGGGTTTGTGAGCAGTTTTTGCTCCTCTTAACAATCCTTAATATATAATATGATTAAGGATTGTTAATGTTTATATTTGTGTAGATGAAGCGATCGCTCATAATAGCGAATCATCAGAGCAATCCCAGTTGATCTGTTTTGGTATTCCTGTTATCAATTGGGATTCGTCAAGCTATGCCTAATTTTCAAGATTGCATGAAGAATAATTTATAACCATTTGTAATCTGTACGCCTTACTTCAGCAAGCTCTGGGCAGATTATGATAGAAATCTAAGGCTTTCTGAGAAAGGCGATCGCTCATGACTACTGAGACAAATCCAGCAGCCATTGTGGACTGGGAACCCCCCACCCCACCTACAGATTTAATTTTTGATGATGGTGAACCCTTGGAATCAAATCGCCACCGCATTGCGATGAATGTGTTGATTCGGTCATTGCAACAAGCTTGGGCTGATCGCAATGATTTCTTCACTGGAGGCAATATGTTTATTTACTACAGCAGCACCCAGGTTCGTAACCGTGATTTCCGAGGCCCAGATTTCTTTGCGGTGTTAAATGTTGACGGCAATAACTCTAGACAGGGTTGGGTAGTCTGGGAAGAAAATGGTCGTTATCCTGATGTAATCGTGGAATTAATGTCACCATCTACGGCAGCAATAGACAAGGGTATTAAGAAAAATCTTTACGAACAAACCTTCCGTACCTCAGATTATTTTGTTTATGATCCCTTTGATCCTAATTCTTTGCAGGGGTGGCATTTAGATGATAATCAGCAGTATCAGCCTTTGACACCAAATGAGTGTGGGTGGCTATGGTGTAAGCGTTTAGATTTTTGGCTAGGGACGAGTGAAGGAACAATAGACAGAGAAACGGCGGTATGGTTGCGGTTTTACGATGTGGCTGGTAATTTGGTTTTGTTACCAGAGGAAGTTGCAACTGCACAAGCACAAGCTGCAACTGCACAAGCACAAGCTGCAACTGCACAAGCACAAGCTGCAACTGCACAAGCACAAGCTGCTGCTGCAAGAGAGGAAGCCGCAGTTGCACAGGCGGCTCGTTTAGCGGCTAGATTAAGAGAACTAGGGGAAAATCCAGATATGTTGTGAATTTTGGCTTTTTTGATTTGTTTGGACTACAGTTTTGAGTTGTACATATTCATCAGTGCCAGGTTTTTGTTGAAATCCTTGATTGCTCCGATTGATTATTGGAGCATTTTTTCTTTGAGATACTCTTAAAACCTATTTTGTAGGAGTAATACATGAAGAGACAAGTAATTATTTATCCAGGAGAAGACGGTTACTGGGTGGCTGAATGTCCTAGCTTACCTGCTTGTATAGCAGCAGTCCTAAATCATTTGTGAAAATTATATATCTCTTTTTTCTTTCTTATCTTTGCGTCCTTGGCGTTCTTGGCGGTTCGTTTCCTTATCTATATTTTTCACGACTCCTGCAAGGATTGCTATATTAGCCAAGGGAAGACGAAAACAGAAGCTATTGGCAATATCAAGGAAGCTATGGAATTATATATGGAAGTGTTAAAAGAAGAAGGTCGGCTGATTCTAATCGATTTGCTGTAAATGAAAAACTGGGTGCGATCGCTTGGAAATATCAGAATGAGCAGTGCAATCGCTATGTTAAATATGGGATGCGATCGCAATTTTGAAATATCAGAATTAGTAAGTGCGATCACTATGTTAAATATGGGATGCGATCGCTATTTTGAAATATCAGAATGAGTCAGTGCGATCGCTATTTTGAAATATCAGAATGAGTCAGTGCGATCATTATTAAGTAAAGCTTTAATTTGAAGGTTGAATTGGCACAAATTCATATTTACCTGTGGTAGAATTTTGTTTAACCTGGACGTAAGACGATGGGACTATTTTTGCGATCGCCTGATGGTAAAAACTGAATTTTTTCCGTCGCACCATCAATTGAAAAATTATAACTGTGTAATAGGCCTTTTGTACGAAGATCCAGCAAAGCATTAGCACTTAGTTATTCTCGTCAAAGTTTCCAGTTTCTTGAAGGCTCTTTATCATCTCTTGACCTTGTTTTGTCAAAAGTAGCTTACCGTAGGCTTCACCAGCTTGTTGCTCTTTTCTACCATTTTGTTTAACCACTACATAGAGAATAATAGGTAATGGATATTCATCACTGTAAACCGCTTCGATATTAACTCGATTACGGTTGCCAGCGCGACATTGAGCAGGTGACACGAAGTTTTGTTGTTGGTATGGATAGATGGTTCTACCATTATCGTTAATAATAGATAAAGTCTTAACTCTACAGTGTGGTACTACCTCTGAGATTTGGCCTATAAAGATTCCTCCGGGTTCCGCAATGATATTTTCGAGTCCTATAGTAAGTGTCTTAACATAGTTAATATTTCTTTCACTAAAGTTTTGAATTTCTAAAATTTTTTTTAACTCTTCAGTGGTGCCTGAACTATCATCACGCACATAAACCTTAATTGGGATATCTGCGAAAGCGCCAGCTTGTCTCCAGTTATCAATCTTACCACTGAAGATTTCACTTAATTGTTTTTTGGTCAGAGCGTTGATCGTTAATTTGGGGTTAACGACTACTGCTAAACCGCTTTTAACAACTGAAATTCCTTTAAGAGTAAAACCCCTTGTTTTAGCTTTGAAGTTATCTTCAGAGGAAACATCACGGGATGATAGAGCAAAATCCAGCCCATCCTGTCCACCATCTATTAACTTCTCAATACCTATTCTAGAACCCAATACCAAGTCTTCTCTTATTTTTATATCAAACTGACGATGAGCATTTTTAATTTCTGATTCTAGCTTTGGGTAGATAAAAGCCCAATAAGTGCTACCGCCTTCTGTAAATGTTCCTTCAGGTACGTTGGGGACTTCTACAAATTGATTGATAACTTCTCTTTTTGGAGGTGAGATAACTAGACGAGATTCTTGAGCCGGCTTAATAAGCCATGCTGCCGCAGCGCCAATAATAACTCCTATACTCAACATTCCTATGGATTGAGGAGCTAGATTTAGGATTTTTTTTTGAGAATTTTCAATTAAGGCTGTATCTTCATCCCTAAGTCCTAAATTTTGCTGAAAACGTTTCAAATCAGCGCGAGTATTAGCACTAACAGGGAATTTACCTTTAGTTGTTTGCAGGAACGCCTTTTTATATTCCTCTAAATTTTCTAATTCCTCCTCAATCAATGGGTGGTATAGGTTGCGTTGTTTAAGCAGGTCAATAATGAGCTTCTGCCTTTGCTCCCAAGGATTTTTTACTGCTGAAAATGATTCTTCTTTTTGATTTGTTTCTACTGCCTCATCAGTTTGATAGACTAAGGCTTCCACAAAACCTAAAACTGGGTAGTAAGTAAAAAAGTCCTTATGGGAAAGGTTGTAAATTGGAAAATAGAATGATATTACTGCATCTAAAACCCGTGCTGATTTGTGCATACCCCAATAAGAAATATAGGGTTGCGTGATAACATTGCTAATTTGACTTGTCATTTCTTATTTACCTCGTAAAGTGTCAGTTCTAATGTTTAAGCTTCAAAGAAACTACACAACTGGAGCTACTAACTTCAGGTTGAAAATCTTCTCAATGACCTCTTCCACAACTTTATTAGGGGTAGATGCGCCAGAGGTAACTCCCACCACAATTGAACCATCTGGCAACCAATTTTCAGTTACTTTCAAGTCTTCATGTAGTGGTTTGTGTTCAATGCGATTTTCTAAACTGATTCGCTCAGCACTATCGATGTGATAAGAAGGAATACCTTGGTTGAGGGCAATTTCTTGCAGGTGAGTCGTATTAGAAGAGTTAAAGCCACCAATTACAACCATCAAGTTCAGCTTTTCGTCCACCAATTGGAACATAGCATCCTGACGTTCTTGAGTAGCGTCGCAGATGGTGTTGAAGCTGAGGAAGTGCTGATTTAGGTTAGTAGGACCATACTTCTTCATCATTGTGCGCTCAAACAGTTTGCCAATCTGCTCAGTCTCGCCCTTAAGCATTGTTGTTTGATTGGCAATACCAACCCGTTCTAAATCGGTGTCAGGATTGAAGCCAATAGAACAGGTTTTGCTGAATTTAGCCATGAATTCATCACGGTTTCCACCTTTAAGGATGTAATTGCAGACATACTCTGCTTCTGCCAAGTTCAGTACTACTAAATACTTGTCAGCAAATGAACTAGTAGTAATCGTTTCTTCGTGCTTGTACTTTCCGTGGATGATTGAGGTGTAATTAACTTTTTTGTGCTTCTCAACCGTATTCCATACTTTAGAAACCCAGGGGCAAGTTGTGTCCACAATTGTGCAGCTTTTTTCGTGAAGGATCTGCATTTCTTGGACACTGGCACCAAAGGCAGGTAGAATTACAACGTCCTCCTTTGTCACGACTGAGAAGTCTTTGTGGCTATTCTCCACAGGGATGAATTCTACCTGTATATCCCGCAGATTCTGATTTACTGAAGGATTGTGGATAATTTCATTGGTAATCCAGATGCGTTTATTGGGAAAGTGCTGTCGGGTTTCATAAGCCATAGCAACCGCTCGCTCTACACCCCAACAAAAGCCAAACGCTTCTGCTAATCGAATTGTGACTTCACCTCGTTGCAGCGTATAGTTGTTTTCCCGGATTTGTTGAATCAAATCACTTTGATACTCTGAGTGCAGGATATTTGCAACTTCCGCTTCCCGACCAAATCCTTTGCGATGGTAGTACTCAGAACTATGAAGTAACCGTCTGAAGGCTTTAGTGTCCATTTGTTGTCTGTTTTTGAGATTAGTATGCAACATTTTTGTGTTGTCTTGTCAATTTCAACCGACTGCTGACTGTCTATTCAGTTGTTCAGCTAACTTTAAGGATCAATCCAGCGCCCGTCTGCCTTAATTAGGTTAATTAACTCCTCAACGCCTTGAGATTCAGGGACTTTTTTGATTTCTTCTCTGCCACGATATAGAGAGATATAACCAGCCTGCTTACCAACATAACCGTAGTCAGCATCTGCCATTTCCCCAGGACCGTTGACAATGCAACCCATGACTGCGATATCTAGACCAGTAAGATGTTTGGTTGCTTCACGGACTTTGTGCAGCACTTCTTCAAGATTAAACAAAGTACGACCACACGAAGGGCAAGCAACATACTCCACCATCGTTTTCCTTAAACCCAGTGCTTGCACAATGCTATAGCAGACGGGAATTTCTTTTTCCGGGGCTTCCGTAAGTGATACTCGAATTGTATCCCCAATCCCTTCAGCTAGAAGTGTGGCAATACCAGCGGTGGATTTGATGCGTCCGTATTCACCATCCCCGGCTTCTGTTACCCCTAGATGTAGGGGATAATCCATACCTAGCTCATCCATGCGCTGTGCCATTAGGCGATAAGCGGCAAACATCACAGGCACCCGTGACGCCTTCAGGGAAATAACCAAGTTGTGGAAATTTAGAGATTCGCAAATGCGAATGAATTCTAAAGCAGATTCTACCATACCTTCAGGAGTATCGCCATAGGTAAATAGCATCCGCTCAGCAAGGGAACCGTGATTAACACCAATCCGCATGGCTTTGCCCTGATCACGTAACGAAACTACGAGAGGTTCGAGAGTTTCACTAATCTTCTCGCCAATTTCGTCAAATTCAGCTTCGGTGTATTCAGTTCTACTAAGTTTTGGCTTTTCAAATACATATAAACCTGGATTAATCCGGACTTTATCAACGTACTGTGCCACTTCCAAGGCAATCTTCATGCCATTGTGGTGAACATCAGCTGCCAGCGGTACATCCAGGTAGGTTTCGAGCAATTTCTGCTTGATTTCAGCCAAGGCTTTAGCGTGAGCCATACTAGGCACGGTGACACGCACAATTTCACAACCAATTTTATGGAGGCGAATAATAGCAGCTACCGAACCCTCTATATCCAAAGTATCCTCATTGATCATGGACTGCACCACTACAGGGTAACCACCACCAATTGTGACGTGACCAACGCGAACGGGACGGGTTTTACGACGGACGATAGTGGTATCAGTCAAAAGTTGCACAGGAAAGGAGTTGGAAGTGGTCGGAGATGGGATAGTGTACATAAGTTCATGCTCTTGCTGGTCAAGGTTCAGATTCAACACAATAAAAGAAACTACCTAATGAGATTTGCCTCTTGAGAAAGTTTTGGCAATGAAACTGTAAAAGCTCTTCTTACTGTTTCGGCAATTTGTGGACTAGTTAAGCCTAGGCTTGCTTTGGATTCCTCTGGAGTTGCGTGCTCAACTAACTGATCAGGGACTCCAATTCGCGTCACTGGCACCAATACACCTCGATCTAGTAATGCTTCTGCTACAGCCGAGCCAAAGCCCCCCATTAAGCAACCTTCTTCTAGTGTGACGACGCGACCAATTCGCTTAGCTAGGGGCACAATCAAATCAATATCGAGGGGTTTAGCAAAGCGGGCATTAATCACTGTGGCTTCAATGCCATACTCCCTCAAAATCATAGCTGCTTGCATGGCTGGGTAAACCATTGAGCCAAAGCCTACCATCAGGACGTCGTCACCGTGCCGTAGAATTTCACCTTTACCAATTGGCAGAGCCTCCCACCCTTCTTCCATTAAAGAGACGCCGTAACCATTACCGCGCGGGAACCGCATCGTAATTGGTCCATCGGTGTATTCTATGCCAGTGACAACCATTTGCTGGAGTTCGGCTTCATCTTTAGGAGCCATTAAGACCATGTTGGGGATGCAACGTAAATATGCGATGTCGTACATTCCCTGGTGGGTAGGACCATCAGCTCCGACAATTCCAGCTCTGTCCATACAGAAGAACACTGGTAAATTCTGTATGCAGACATCGTGAATTATTTGATCGTAAGCACGTTGCAGAAAAGTGGAGTATATTGCAACGACAGGACGCATGCCTTCACAAGTTAAGCCAGCCGCTAGGGTAACGCCATGTTGTTCGGCAATACCGACATCAATATATTGATTGGGCAATTTTGCTTGTAGTTTGTCTAACCCTGTTCCTGTTGCCATTGCAGCAGTGATCCCAATGATTTTTGGATTTTGTTCAGCGAGTTTGACAAGAGTGTGGGCAAAAACTTTAGAGTAGGCGGGGAGTTTGGGTTTGTTGGAGGGGTAAGCTTTGCCAGTACCAAGATTGAAGGGGTTTTGGGCATGATAGCCTACTTGGTCTTTTTCAGCAACTTCATAACCTTTACCCTTGACTGTTGCCACATGCACTAAAACTGGTCCTGGTATTTGATGTGCCTGTTGGAAGGTAGCAATCAATTCTTCAAGATTGTGACCATCCACAGGTCCGATGTAGGTAAAGCCAAGTTCCTCGAATACCGCCCCGACTTTGGACACTGCCAAACGCTTCATCCCTTCTTTGAGGCGTCCTAGTTCTGGAGATAAAGAGCTACCTACAAAAGGTATCTGTTTGACTTGTTCCTTAATATTGTCTGACAAAAACTGTACTGGTTCACTCAAGCGCATCTTGTTAAGATACCGAGAAAGTGCACCAACATTGGGGGAGATAGACATTTCATTGTCATTAAGAACTACCAACAGGTTTGTTTTGGGTAAGTGACCTGCATGGTTAATTGCTTCCAAAGCCATACCACCAGTCAGTGCCCCATCGCCAATCACAGCTACTGCTTTAAAGTCTTCGCCTTTGGAATCTCGCGCTAACGCCATGCCTAGGACTGCAGAGATACTGGTGGAAGCGTGTCCAGCCCCGAAGTGATCGAACTTGTTTTCACAGCGCTTGAGGTATCCTGCAATTCCATCTTTTTGCCGCAGCGTGTGAAAGCGATTATAACGACCAGTAATCAATTTATGCGGATAAGCTTGGTGACCCACATCCCAAATCACTTTATCGCGATCCAGATCTAGAGTCTGGTAAAGCGCTAGCGTCAGTTCCACGACACCCAAACCAGGACCAAGGTGACCACCACTAGTTGCTACAGTTTGTAAGTGCTTTTCTCGAATTTGAGATGCGATTTCCTGGAGTTGATCAATTGACAGACCGTGTAACTGGTTTGGATGAGTCAAGTCTTTGATGTGCATATACGTTTCCTCTAATAAGCGAGTGACTTTGAATGAAATGATAGGAAGACGCAAGAGTGGTCTTAATATCAAAAAAATCAAGCGTTACTTCATTCAACGAACGAGTTTGGTTTGCAAACAGATTTTTCTGTTTTGTTTGCTGTCAGGTACATTTAAGTGTGCTATTTGTCATGCCAAGAACCATTGTTATTACAAGCGATCGCTTGGTCGGTTTGCAGTGTTGTGTCATTTAGTTTCAAGTCTTGAACGTGTTAGTGAATCTATGAAATAGTCTGTCAAAATTCACATTCTTGTATGAAACTATTTTGTATCTCCTGCTAGACTACTTACCAATGTGTAGCCAGTCTGAGCCAGTGTGTACAATTCCTGCGATCGCAACAGAATATAAAACAACGCTGATGAAAGAGTAAATTAAGAATAATCCAGAATTCATTCTGAATAACTTCATCGTTACTGTCAAAGGCCACACACCAATCAGGGGAACACCCAGTACAATAAACCCAATTCCGTAACTATCTATCCAGTTTTTCAAGCGTTGTGATGATAACTTTGCGAACCATTCTTGGACTTTTGGTATTCTATTTAGACGCTCGTAACCAAAATTTAATAGTAGAACAGGGGCGTAATTACCTATTACCGAAAAAACCACAGTAGAGAAGTAATCAAGACCCATACCAATGCCAATAGGAACGGCTGTATAGATTTCCAAAACAGGCAAAAATGCAATGAACCCAACCAAAAATGCTTTTGATATGTACTCTACCATATTTGCCTCTTTTCTACTTGACTGGTTAGGTAAAATCAACCTAACTCAGTCAATATTGGTAGACGGATATTCGATGTTAGTAAACTGTGGTTTTCCAACCAAGCCCATCCGTTACCCAAATAAATTTATGACCTTGTCTTGATATAAAATCAAATAGTGTTTTGTATTCTCCGGCCGTAGATTTAAGTTTAGAACCGCCTCCGCTATAAAAATTAGCTTCTATTAGATAAAGATTGTTTTGATTTTTAACTGCAAAATCAAAACGACGGCTTGATTTATCGGATTGAACATTAATATTCCATTGAGCTTGTATTTTTTGAGATGTAGCTTGTGGAATCAGCAAAAAATTATTTTGTTGACATATTGTGCTAATCAAGTTTCCTAATACTATCTCCATCGTCGTTCCACCACGGTTTTTTCTACCATTACTATCTAAACCAACCTCTATACCCAGAACATAATCTGGTATGCTTTTAATATTTTTGTTTTTAAATAATTCTAAAACTCCTGTGTTTTTGGTAAACTCTAAAATATCATTAATCTCTAGTTGAGATAATGAATCTTTTCTTTTAAAATTAAAAGATTTATATACAAAATTACCACTTGTATAATCTGTTAATATTTTAAAATTTGTAGTACGACAAGCTATTAAAATTGGGATGGCGCTAATAATTTGAGGATGTTGTTGTAAAAGCAGCCTAAATTCATTTTCTATATCATTCTTTCCAACTAGATAGTTAAGTGTATTTAAATTAATTTCTACATCATTAAATTTTCTTAAAACTTTTTGCCAGTCAACGAAATAGTTCCAGACACTTATGGAATCTGTCAGTGTATTTTGAAAATGTTGGAAAACTTCAGTTTCATTTGAACAATTCAAATATGTTTGGAAAATGGAATTAAATTTCATCTATTGTTTAACTTATTATCTAATAATTCATAATTAATAGTTCATTAATTGAGTTTCGCTTTAACGCATTGCTATTGATATTGCGTGTGGCCCTAACCCTCTCTATTTGATAACCACCATAAGCATCCTCAAAAAAATTATCGTTTATACTTTCATTTTTAGGGTCGGAGTTACTAAGCATGATTAATGCACCCTTGTTATCTAGTTTATTAAAATAATCTCGTAACCTTAATTGTTCAGAATCATTAAATGACTGCTGTGAATAAGATGTAAACTTAGATGTATTACTAATTGGTCTATAAGGAGGGTCAAAATAAACGAATGTTTGATCATCAACAAACCTTTCACATTCAGTAAAATCTCCATGATAAATTTGAGTATTTTGTAGAATTTTAGCCACAGATTTCAAATTTACAGAATTGTAAATATTCGGCTTTTTATATCTACCTGCTGGAACATTAAAATCACCTTTAGAATTGACACGAAAAAGTCCATTAAAACAAGTTTTGTTCAAAAAAATAATTTGGGCAGTTCTTTCTAACCATTCACAATGGTAATGCTCTAAGTTAAGGTATTTTTTTCGATTGTTAAATTGTGTTCTTATTTGATAATAATATTTGCTTTTTTCACTTTCATCAAAAGACAAATATTTCGTTGTCATTCTAGATAAGATTTCAATCAAATCATCTACATGATATTGAATCGTCTTGTATGCTATGACTAATTCTGCATTTATATCAGAAATAAATAATTCTTGAATATTATATTTATGTGCTACATAGAAAAAGACTGCGCCACCTCCTATAAAAGGTTCGATGTACCTTTTGATTGACCCGTTAAATAATTCATTTGGAAAAAAATTGTTTATTTGCTCGATTAACTGGCTTTTACCACCAGCCCATTTCAAAAAAGGCTTTGGAACTGTTGGAATCGTTGAGAGAGTTAGAACCATTGGCTTAACCTGTACAGATGTCGCAAACTCTTTTAGCATTAGTTCAAACGTACTATTTTTTAGAATAGCATAAATTAATCTAATTACCCAAATTGAAAACAAATTTGCCGAAAAATTAAGATTTATTTTAAAAAAGCAACAGTAATGTTGTTAAAATCAGAACCTAGATTCCAATCAGGAACAAGGTTTGAGCGATGCTTACGCCTACACACCGCAGCTAAAACCCTTACAAGTCTTCACTTCATCAGGGATACAACTTTTGAGACAATCAGAAACGATTTAATAATAATCAAGCACTTATAGTTCACTTTTTTCGGACTCCGTGTTATTTCTGTTGAAAAGGGAGAACACAAACATGAAATTAGCTTACTGGATGTATGCAGGCCCAGCCCACATCGGCACTCTGCGAATCGCTAGCTCTTTTAAAAATGTCCATGCGATCATGCACGCCCCACTTGGCGATGACTACTTTAACGTCATGCGCTCCATGCTATCGCGCGAGAGGGATTTTACTCCAGTGACAACCAGTGTCGTTGACCGCAACGTTTTAGCACGCGGTTCTCAAGAGAAAGTGGTAGATAACATCACCCGCAAGGATGCCGAGGAACACCCAGATTTGATTGTGTTAACTCCCACCTGCACCTCCAGCATTTTGCAAGAAGACTTGCACAACTTTGTCGAACGGGCGCAGCTGGAAGCAAAAGGAGACGTAATGCTGGCGGATGTGAACCACTACCGCTACAACGAACTGCAAGCAGCCGATCGCACTCTCGATCAAATCGTCCAATACTACATTGAAAAAGCCCGGAGGCGGGGCGAATTGGCACAGGGCAAAACAGCAAAGCCCTCGGTTAACATTATCGGTACTACAACCCTTGGTTTCCACAATAATCACGACTGTACCGAACTGAAACGGTTGATGGCTGACTTGGGAATTGAGGTAAATACCTTAATTCCCGAAGGTGCTTCGGTGAATGACTTGAAGAAGATGCCTAAAGCTTGGTTCAACCTAGTACCTTACCGTGAACTTGGTTTAACCACAGCTCGTTACCTGGAAGAACAATTCGGCACACCTTATATAGACATTACTCCAATGGGCGTAGTGGAAACTGCCCGTTGTATTCGCAAGATTCAGCAGGTAATTAACGCTCATAGTTCGACTTCGCTCACTATAAAAGGCGCAGAAGTTGACTATGAAGACTTCATCAATGAGCAAACCCTGCATGTCTCTCAGGCTGCTTGGTTCTCCCGTTCGATTGACTGTCAAAACTTGACTGGCAAAAAAGCTGTAGTCTTTGGTGATAATACCCACGCCGCCGCCATTACCAAGATTCTGGCGCGAGAAATGGGGATTCATGTTGTTTGGGCTGGAACCTATTGCAAATATGATGCAGACTGGTTCCGCGAACAGGTTAGTGAGTATTGCGATGAAGTGTTAATTTCCGAAGATCATGGTGAAATTGGGGATGCGATCGCTCGTGTCGAACCCTCTGCCATTTTCGGCACGCAAATGGAACGCCACGTTGGTAAACGCTTAGATATTCCCTGCGGCGTAATTGCTGCACCAATCCACGTCCAAAACTTCCCTATTGGTTACAAACCATTTATGGGTTACGAAGGCACGAATCAGATTACAGATTTGATCTACAATTCCTTCACTTTGGGAATGGAAGATCACCTGTTAGAAATCTTCGGTGGTCATGATACCAAAGAAGTTATTACTAGAGGAATTTCTGCTGATTCTGATTTGAATTGGACAAAAGATGGTCAAGCAGAATTGAATAAGATTCCTGGATTTGTTCGCGGTAAAGTGAAGCGTAATACTGAGAAATTTGCCCGCGATCGCGGTTTTAAGGAAATCAATGCTGAAGTTTTGTACGCCGCGAAAGAAGCTGTCGGGGCTTAGTTTCGGAATTAGCAATTAATTAAATTAAAGGGTGTCCTATATGGATGCCCTTTTTGCTTATATATCCCTGATTTTCTCATCATGGATGTAATATGCCAATCCGTCATAATTTCGTATTTTTGGCTGTTAAATTAAAAATCATAAATTGGTTAAAAATAACATAATGAAAATGCCATCAGGTTTAATAATTCAAGATGAAAAAATAACTAAATACCTACTTGTTTATCAACCTCAAAGTGATAAATCAAGATATCTAGCTTTAGCAGGATATAATCTTGACAACTGGGAACTTCTTAAGAACGATATAATAAATGCTGTAAAAGGTTCTGAAATTGCAAAAGCCACCCCTAGTGATTGGGGGACTCAGTTTGAGGTTAAAAGCGAGTGGTCTGGGCCTAGTGGTCGATTAATTAAGGTAATTACTATCTGGCAACAAGATGAAGAAACAGAATTTGTTAGATTTATAACACTATATCCTGATAAATCACGGGAGAATTAAACGATGACAACAGCTAGTTTATTTCAGTGGGTAGAACTGAAGCAGGATGTTCCTAACAGCATTTATTATATCGTTCTTA
>NZ_JAIVFR010000180.1 GCF_020829685.1 Nostoc sp. CHAB 5715
AGGAACCATCAGGTTCAAATCTGAGAGTGGGTATCCATTTTTGAAGAATTTCCCAGTCACCACCTTGACCTTTGACGTGATATGTGTTGTTTCTGCCTAAGAGTTCATTGAGGGAACCAGAGCAAATTAATTCACCTTGAGCGAGGATGGCAATGCGATCGCAAATCTGTTCTACTTCACTAAGAACGTGGCTGTTGAAAAAAATCGTCTTACCAGCGGCTTTTAGCGCCAGGATAATTTCCCGCATTTGGTAGCGTCCCACCGGATCAAGACCAGACATCGGTTCATCCAGAAAAACCAAATCTGGCTCGTTAATTAGCGCCTGTGCCATACCAACACGTTGTAACATTCCTTTAGAATAGCGACGCAGCAGCTTTTTGCGGGCATCGGCTTGGGATAAACCCACTAATTCCAACAGTTGGGGAATGCGTTGGCGTTGGACACTTTGGGGAATTTGGAATAGTCCGGCGGCTAGTTGCAAAAATTCCCAGCCAGTGAGATAGTCATACAAATAGGGATTTTCCGGCAGATAGCCGATATGTTGTTTGATAGTGCGATCGCCTATTGGCTTACCCAATAATAATCCCCGTCCAGAGGTAGGACGAATAATTCCCAGCAACAATTTTAAAAGGGTGGTTTTACCAGCACCGTTTGGCCCCAGCAACCCAAAGGTTTCGCCTTTGTAAACTGTTAAAGAACAGTTTTTGAGAGATACGACTTTTTGATTTAGCCAAAAACCAGTGCGATAGACTTTTCGCAACTCAGAAGTCAGGACTACTGGTGGAGTGTCCGTCCTATTAAGTTGAGAATCAGGGTCATCTGCAACAGACTTCATCTCGGTTCAATTACTAATTACCCAGTAGGCTGATAATAACCATCACAGAGCAGTGTGTCAATTATTGTGAACTGGGGAGTGGGGAGGGGGAGTGGGGAGTGAGGGATGAGGTAGCAGGGGAAGAATAACTATTAATTATTGACTAATGCCCAATACTTCGACTTACCTCGGCTTCGCTCGGCACAAGTCGCTCAGTACAAGTGCCCCATGCCCCATGCCCCATTTGACTCCTTTCATAGAACGCCTTTAGAACTGGGAATTAGACCAGCACGACGAGGGTCGATTTCCACCGCCAGCCGTGTTGCCCTCGCAAAGGCTTTAAATGTAGCTTCAATAATGTGATGGGAATTAATGCCATCCAGTTGCCGAATGTGCAGTGTCATTTGGCTATGATTCACGAGTGCCACAAAAAATTCGCGCACTAGTTGGGTGTCATAGGTTCCTACACGCTGAGTAGGAATTTGTAAGCCGTAGCTGAGGTGAGGGCGTCCAGAAAAGTCTAGCGCTACCTGAACTAAAGCTTCATCCAGTGGCGCAAGAAAATTACCAAAGCGGACAATACCTTTTCTGTCGCCTAGTGCTTGGTTAAAGGCTTGTCCCAAGGTAATACCTACATCTTCGTTGGTGTGATGGTCATCAATTTCCCAGTCCCCCTTGGCTTGGACATCTATATCAATCAGCCCGTGAGAAGCAATTTGATGCAGCATGTGATCCAAAAACGGAATGCCTGTTGCTGCTGTGCAAGTTCCTCTACCATCCAGATTGATAGTAACTTGCACAGCAGTTTCCCCAGTGGTGCGGTGAACAGTGGCAATCCGAGGGGTTTTAGTTGACTGGTCGTAGTTTGAATTAAGTTTGGTGGTTTGCATAGGAATGGGGCATGGGGCATGGGGCATGGGGAATGGGGAATGGGGAATGGGGAATGGGGAATGGGGCATGGGCAAGAATTTTATTAAGCTGTTCCACATTGAAATTGCATAATTAGGGCGGGCAAGATGCCCACCCTACAAGAGTTATATAAATTTTAGATATGCAAACTAGATGTGGTTTAGCTTACTCAATGCCCAATGCCCCATCCCCAAATTATCTTACATTCCCATAATTTCATATCCTGCATCTACATATAGAACTTGTCCGGTAATACCGCTAGACAAATCACTACATAAGAAAGCGGCAGCGTTGCCCACTTCTAGCTGAGTTACGGTGCGTCGTAGGGGAGCTACTTCTTCTACATGATGAATCATATCCAAAATCCCACCTACTGCTGAAGATGCCAAAGTGCGGATGGGGCCTGCGGAGATGGCATTAACGCGGATATTTTGCGACCCTAGTTCAGCAGCCAAGTAACGCACACTCATTTCTAACCCCGCCTTGGCAACTCCCATAACGTTGTAGTTAGGGATTGCTCTGACACCGCCTAAATACGTCAAAGTGACGATACTACCTCCCTCTGTCATCAAAGGTTTAGCTGCACCACTTAACTGCACCAGTGAGTAGGTACTGATTTCTAAGGCGGTGTTGAAGCCAGAACGAGAGGTTTGGCTAAAATCTCCACTCAAATCATCTTTGCTGGCAAAGGCAAGACAATGGATGAGAATGTCTAGCTTTCCCCACTTTTCGCGGATTATCTCAAAGGTAGATTGAATCTGTTGATCATTTTGGACATTACAGGGAAGAAATAAGCTGGGGTTGAGGGGTTCTACTAATTCCGCAACTTTTTTCTCCATCTTGCCGCGTTCATCGGGGAGATAGGTAATACCCAGGTTTGCTCCGGCTTTATGCAGCTGTTGGGCGATGCCCCAGGCGATCGAGCGGTTATTGGCAATTCCTGTAACAAGAGCATTTTTTCCAGTCAGATTTAGCATATAAATTGTTAATGCGATCGATCATCTAGGAGCATACTAGAATCTGAGGCACGTTTTGTCTTTGTTTTATACAGGATTTGCAAAAATGAATATTGGTAAGAGTGTTTGCTGTGACAAAAATCTTGATTTTTCCTAAAGATATTCTCAAAATAACTTTATTTGTTCTTTAAAAAACCCTTTTTAATACAGCTATTGGAAGTACTTATCAACAATTTGTAGCTGAAAGGATCAACAATTATGTATCATTATAAACAAAGAGTTATGAAGAGATTAGTTTGAGTATAGGAAAGTACAGAAAGGTTGACGGTGCTTTATTCATTTTTCAGGTGTATTCTTAGGTAATCAGTTTTTGTTTTTCCGGCATTGGGTAGGGGAAGGGAGATGATCGTGACACAAGATAAAGCCCTAGCAAATGTATTTCGTCAGATGGCGACCGGGGCGTTTCCGCCAGTTGTGGAAACGTTTGAACGCAATAAAACGATCTTTTTTCCTGGCGATCCTGCCGAACGAGTTTATTTTCTTTTGAAAGGTGCTGTTAAACTTTCCAGGGTGTACGAGGCAGGAGAGGAAATAACGGTAGCGCTGCTGCGGGAAAATAGTGTTTTTGGTGTATTGTCATTGCTGACGGGAAATAAGTCGGATAGGTTTTACCATGCGGTTGCATTTACGCCTGCGGAATTACTGTCAGCACCAATTGAACAAGTGGAGGTAGCGCTCAAGGAAAATCCAGAATTATCAATGTTAATGCTGCGAGGTCTGTCTTCGCGCATTTTACAAACGGAGATGATGATTGAAACTCTCGCTCACCGAGATATGGGTTCTAGATTGGTGAGTTTTTTGTTAATTCTTTGTCGGGATTTTGGGGTTCCTTGTGTAGATGGGATCACAATTGATCTGAAGTTATCTCATCAAGCGATCGCAGAAGCAATTGGTTCAACTCGTGTTACTGTTACTAGGCTACTAGGGGATTTGCGTGAAAAAAAGATGATTTCTATCCACAAAAAGAAAATTACTGTGCATAAACCTGTTACCTTAAGTAGGCAATTCACATAAAATCAATTGGAGAAAGGGGAATCGGCGCGTGTTCTATTTTGTTTGAAAAATGACACTAATAGCTAGAGGTAAATCTAAAATTGAGTAATTTCAGCTATTGCCAATTTCCACTTCTTTTCAGACAATGCTTAAAAGTAGTAGGCTGTATCTGGAAGGATTTCGGTAGCTAAAGATGACCACCGGATACATCCTCATCGCAGCAATTTTAATTCTGGGAGGCGTAATTGCAACCGTAGGCGATCGCATCGGCACACGAGTTGGCAAAGCCCGCCTCTCACTTTTTAACCTTCGTCCAAAAAATACTGCTGTACTAGTAACTATTTTTACGGGTGGTTTGATTTCAGCATCAACATTAGGGATTTTATTCGCTGCCGACGAAGGCTTACGAAAGGGAGTCTTTGAATTAGAAGATATTCAAACAGACCTCAGACAGAAGCGGGAACAGCTAAAAACCGCAGAAACTCAGAAAAGTCAGGTAGAGAGTGAGCTAAACCAAGCAAGAATTGCCCAAGCAAAAGCACAACAAGACTTGCAGGTAATTAATCAATATTTGCAGGCGGCGAATGCCAAACAACGCCAAACACAAGCTCAGTTGAACCGCACCATTAGTCAACAAGCTCAAACTCAAACTCAACTCCAACGCACACAAGGTCAGCTAGGACAAGTTGTAACTCAGTACCAAAAAGCTATAGCTGAATTGCAAAGCGTTTACAATCAGAGGAAGGAGCTACAGGCGGCAGTTGAACTACTGAAGACAGAACGTCAACGACTGTATGCTGAAGCTAAAAAAGCTATTGACGAAGCCAAAACAGCGATTGAAAAACGCGATCGCGAACTTGCTAATCGTCAAGAAGCCATAGAAGTGCGCGATCAAAAAATCTCCCAACTCGATCAATTGATTCAAAAGCGTAATGTAGAAGTTGCAGCGCGAGAGCAAGTGATTGCTAAACGGGAATCGCGCCTCAAAGAATTGGAAGCACAACAAGAGCAACTAGAAATGGAAGTTGCAAGGTTGGAAAAATATTATCAGTCCTACCGCGACCTGCGTCTAGGTAAGCTGGCCTTAGTTCGCGGTCAACTTCTGTCTGCTGCTGTGATTCGTGTTACCCAACCTGCTGCTGCTCGTCAGGCAGTGATACAACTTTTACAAGAAGCCAATCGCAACGCTAACCTCGAATTAAGTGAACCTGGGGCAAATACTGCAAATGTAGAGTTAGTGCGCGTGACCCAGGATAGGGTTGACCAATTGAGCAAGCAGATTGGCGATGGTCAAGAATACGTGGTGCGAATTTTCTCGGCTGGTAATTATGTCAGGGGAGAAAAGCAGATAGAATTTTTCGCCGATACAGCCCGCAATCAATTGGTTTTTTCGGGAGGCGCAGTACTGGCCACAACAACTGCTGATTCCAAAATTATGACATCCTATCAGTTACAGCAGCGTCTAGAAATACTGATTTCTGCTTCCCAATTTCGTGCCCGTAATGCCGGAATTGTCGAAAATGTGCAAGTAGAAGGGACTTTTCTGCGCTTTCTCACCCAATTAAGACAGTATAATCAACCATTGGAGATTAAAGCGATCGCAGCAGAGGACACTTATACAGCCGGGCCATTGAGAGTAAAATTAGTGGCAATACTCAACGGACAAATTATTTTTAGTACTTAAAAAGTTATTTGTACACTAAGATTTAAACATATTTGAACAGCACCTAAAATGCTTACTGTAATTGTATTCCTTAATTTTGAATTTTGAATTTTGAATTTTGAATTTATTATGACTTTCCGTGAATTTTCACCAACGCAACCAGTCATATTGGGGTTTGATCCAGGTCGAGATAAGTGTGGTTTAGCGGTGATGGGACTGGATCGACAATTGTATTATCATCAGGTCGTGCTAGCAAAAGAGGCGATCGCTACCATTGAGACACTGCGTCAAAAGTTTCCTATCTCTTTGATGGTGATGGGCGACCAAACTACAGCCAAGCAGTGGAGAGAGAGATTATATCAGGAATTGACAGAACCGCTCAGTATTATTTTAGTGGATGAGCGCTACACAACCTTAGAAGCACGCGATCGCTATTGGCAAATGTTCCCGCCCAAAGGGCTAATAAAGCTATTGCCACAAGGTCTGCGACAGCCACCAAGACCAATAGATGACATTGTTGCCATCCTCTTGATTGAAAGATACTTAAATCGCCTCACTGAATCAGCAATGATGAGTAAGGAGTGAAGGTCAATAGTTAAGAGTTACTAAGCTGCGCCACATCTTGTCTTTTTTGTGTCTGTTGTTCTGCCGTTGAATGAAAAGGTAATATGAACACAAATAATACACATTTTCCCGCTGTTCAGTTTAGAATTGCTAGACCAACCGACAAACTGGCAAAAGTGGTTGAGTTTTACGAGGATGGCTTGGGATTGAGAAAGCTGTACTCGTTTGCAGAGCATGATGGATACGATGGAGTCATGTTTGGATTGCCCAACGCTCAATACCACCTAGAATTTACAACTCATAAAACTGGAAGTACCTGTCTTGCTCCTACAAAAGACAACTTACTGGTACTGTATATCCCCGATCTAGAAAAAATAGCACAAATCAAAAACCGTCTTGCCAGTTTGGGATATCCCGAAGTGGAGCCAGAAAACCCTTATTGGAAAGGCAAAAGCGTAACGATTGAAGACCCTGATGGTTGGCGTGTAGTGCTTTTCAATGGAGAGTTTAAAATCGAGTGAACAGCAGCACAACTCAATTTCTCAAGATGTGTTTTAGCTGATCTTCACAAGTTATAAGTAGTTAGACAGAATTAATTACACAATGTCATTGCGAATGCAGCGAAGCGGAATGAAGCAATCCTAGCCCTTGCGATTGCTTCGCTTCGCTCGCAATGACTGTAAATACTTTTGTCCGATTACTTAACTCCTAAAGTTCTGCTCGAATGGTAAAAGCATAGTCTCCTCCAGGTTCTAGCTGGTAATCTTGTTGCTCCAAAAATCGACCGAGGGGTTCTTTGATTAAGGCGCGACCTTGGGAAGGCTTGACGGCAAGCTCTCCCCGGCGAAAATGCCACTGGAAATGCCACTCAAACTCACCCGCATTCACTTCACCTTCAAGGAAGCCATGTTGCCAGGATTGGCGAGTAATTCTGACATGGGCAATGGTTTCTGGCAGACGTTTTGCACTCACAATGCTTTATGTCAAGTGTGGAATAACAGCCGCTCATATAGGCTGGCTACTTATTTTATTTACCAAACATAGCTTAATTAAACAAACTGACAAAGTGGGTATTTATAGTTGACTAGGTTGTGTTAACGAGCAAAACGACTCCAGTATCCTGAAGTCGCGGCTATAACCCAATAAGGTTTTAAAGTAATGGGCGAATATAATTCGCTACTACACAAACGAAATCCGCCTACACGGAAAGCATGAAAAATCAAAGGCTTGCTAACCCACGGAGGTGGGTTTTGTCTGTGTAGCCGCGACTTCTAGTCGCCAGGGCGAGTAATAAATTAGACTTTACAAACATCCTTTAAGGGCTTGCTTAGTAAGCTTAGTAAGCGGCTATCTCAGCACCAGCATCAATGTAAGGTGTCCTACCAGTGACATCGTGGACACACGTAAGAACCATTGTGGTTGGCTCATTTAAATTAATGAGTGTAACCCCACTGATTGTAGATGCCAAAGATGAACCCGGTTCTACTCCAACTTGTGCTACGTGTCCAGAAAGAATCTGACCTGTTTCTCTGGCGCGGACATAGCATCGCACTGTGTCGCTGGCTCCACCGTTTACAGCTGTAGCTGAATAATTAACTATCCACTGACCACGAGGAAGAGGAATTTCCGCTAGTCTGAGTTCTGCACCTCCAATAGTAGGCAAAAAAAGATTCTGTGTTGTTTTAGCAAAGTATGCTACGTTGATTGCTGTTGCAGGCAGTGTTAAACTGACTACCGATCCAACAATAGCTAACAAAGAACTACCTAATGCTAATGGTTTCATAATTCAATGAATTTTTGGTTAATTACATCAGCTTTATCAACTTTGCAATATAGTGCTAGTAGCTACTTTATACATAATTTATTAGCAAATCTACATAAACACATCTATTTTGAAAATCATACTTTTTAAAAGTAGTGGGAGCATCTTGGCTAGTCGATGCAATGCCATTGCTAGTTGATACAATGCCATTGTCAGTCGATACAATGCCATTGCTAGTTGATACAATGCCATTGTCAGTCGATACAATGCCATTGCTAGTTGATGCAATGCCATTGTCAGTCGATGCAATGCCATTGTTAGTCAATGCAATGCCATTGTCAGTCGATGCAATGCCGTGATATCATATCCGGCCAATTAAGCATAATACCCGGAACCCCACCCCGCCAAAGCTGCGCTTTAGCTCCCCTCCCCTTAGCAAGGGGAGCAGGGTGGTTTCATACAAGCAGAGAAAAACTAAAACTGGGTTTCAAAGCCTCTCCCCCCGTGGGGGAGAGGTTTGGAGAGAGGGAAAAAGCCATGCTACAAAACGAGAAATCAAGACTTATGTATTTTTCTTTTTTCGTATGAAACCACCCTGCCTCCCCTTAGCAAGGGGAGGGGTTGGGGGTGGGGTTCTTATTTTTGATTTATGCAAGAGGTCTAATACCTAACCACCGAGTAGAGTATTGCACTTATGGATTATTCACTGATCACCAAGTCTAAGTACCAGGGAGGATTTATGATCAATCGCTAAAAAAGCTTTGACTAACTGATAGATAATTGGGGCAGAAAGCTATAGCTAGAAGCATGGAAACCAAACAGCTAGGAAAAACTGGTATCTTTGTGAGTGCGATCGCTTTAGGTAGTATGCCTATGTCAATCTCCAATCGCCCTCCCGAATCGGAATCAATCCAAGTTATTCATCGTGCCCTCGATTTGGGTATTACATTTATTGACACTGCCGATTCTTACTGCAAAGATGAGTCAGATAAGCACCACAACGAGCGATTAATTCACAAGGCACTTAGTAGTTACAAAGGCGATGTTAGCCAAGTAATTGTGGCAACTAAAGGCGGGTTGATGCGTCCCAATGGAAGCTGGACAAGTAATGGCAACCCAGAACATCTGCGCCAAACAATTCGAGTCAGTTTTGAGGCGTTGGGTGGTGCTAAACCCATTGATGTTTGGCAATACCATTCTCCTGATAGTAATTACACCATCGAAGAATCCCTTGCACCAGTTAAAGAAGCAGTGGAAGCTGGTTTAATTCGATTTGTGGGAGTTTCTAACTTTTCCGTTGAACAAATTAAGCGGGCGCGGGATGTAGTGGATATTGTCTCGGTGCAGAATCAATACAGCCCTTGGCAACGACAGCCAGAAAATGACGGTGTGTTGAAGTATTGCCAACAGCAAGGATTGACGTTTTTGCCTTGGAGTCCCTTTGGTGGTAGGCGTCGCCATCAAGACTTACAAGATATCCCTGCGATCGCTAACTTAGCTAAAGAAAAAGGCGTTTCAGTATATAATATCGTCTTGGCGTGGTTGCGTTCCAAGTCGCCCGCTATTTTGCCAATTCCTGGTGCTAGCAAGGTTTCTAGCATTGAAGACTCAGCACAAGCTATCAATGTGAAACTATCTGATGAAGAAGTCCAAAAAATTGATCGCGCAACTTAATCATTCCAAGCGATTCTGACTTCGGTGCAATACAGTCTGAACCTCATCCCCAACCCTGATGTATCGAGATGTTTAGTCTCATCCAATACTTTGGGGTTGAATATTATAGTGAGGAAAAGCGATCGCCTGGTCGAGTTTTATCATCATGCTAGCACAATGCAAGCAAAAGGGGAG
>NZ_JAIVFR010000181.1 GCF_020829685.1 Nostoc sp. CHAB 5715
ATGTGTGCTTGGCTGAGTGGCAAATAGCAATAACATATTTTTGCCCTCAATTATCTCCAACTTTTTGGACTGACACAAGATTCGGATTTGGGTCTTTGGCATTGATAGCCTTTGATAACGCCTCAGCAATTCACTCCTGTATAAACCCAAAGACATTATGACAACTTCAATAATTCCAACTCTAGAGAATTTATATAATGTAACCCAGGAAGACCAAGATAATCGTGGGTACTGCACACTCCAGTGGCGACGGGGTAAGCTGTTGGTGAAGCCGCTTGGACAAGTGAAACAACCATATCTACCTTCATTAAACAGTAAGCGATCGCTAGTAGAATGCTTACAACATTCTCCTGTAAGTTTGGTAAGCATAGATCCCAAATTGGGTGAGGCTTTGCTCAGGTTTTGGGCAGATGCATGTGAAGAAGCTCAAAAGCCAATATTCCTAAGCATATCCGCTAGCAATAAACTGCCTAACCAACCCTTGAGACAAGTACAGCGACTAATTGATTGGATTGCTGCTTTCGTGTTGCTGCTATTAGTAAGTCCAGTCATGTTGGGATTGGTTGTGTTAATGCAGGTTTACTCGCCAGGGTCAATTTTTTGTCGTGAGTGGCGCGTGGGAGAACGGGGTAAACTGTTTCGGGCAATGAGGTTTCACACGCAAAACATCACACCGCTAGGGCGTTGGATGGGTAAATACAGTCTCAACAATCTGCCACTGTTATTTAACGTGCTGCGGGGTGACATGAATTTGACCGGATCTCGTTGTTGGACTTTAGAAGATGCAGTACAGCTAAAGAAACTACCAGAAATTAAAGCTTCATGGGAAGTAGAAGCACAGCCTCACCTGTTACATCTAGATAGCCAAACACTGTAATTTATATCTTACACCTGCCTATCCCGCCTGAGAATAAATTCTCAGGCTAATAGCCTAAGTCCACTCAAGTGGACTACAACCCTTACTTAGT
Source organism: Nostoc sp. CHAB 5715 (assembly GCF_020829685.1). Taxonomy (GTDB): domain Bacteria; phylum Cyanobacteriota; class Cyanobacteriia; order Cyanobacteriales; family Nostocaceae; genus Nostoc. The sequence goes on from NZ_JAIVFR010000181.1 coordinate 969, forward strand.
CTTCTTTAGAAGACTTTAGCTATAAGCCTCAGAATTCATTCTGAGGCGGTCGTCGGGACTGGTGCAAGTTCTGAGGTAATTTATCTGTGCGGTAATTGATGGTTTCATTTACCGCACTGAGGCTAAAGCGGTCTATCTACCTTGCCAAACTATTATTATAAAATCCATGCATTTTCAACTTCCTCAAAAACTCCGTAGTCTGCTCAAAGCCTCCAGCTTCTGGCAGGACAACTATTTGCTATTGCGAGAATTTAAACACTTTCGCAAGATTGTAATTTTAGCTCTGATATTCTCGATTCTGGCGGCAACTTTTGAAGGTGTAAGTATTGGTTTTTTACTTTCATTTTTGCAAAGCTTAACTAGTCCCAACGCTCAACCTGTCCAAACAGGAATAGAATGGTTTGATAATTTAGTATTGGGAGCAAATACATCCCCAATTAATCGTCTGTACCGGGTATCTTCGCTGATTTTATTAAGTACTTGGTTACGTGTTGCCTTCAATTACTTGGGACAAGTCTATACTGAATTATCTCAACTGCATTTTGGCGATCGCTTACGTAAGCAAATTTTTGAACAGTTACAATCCTTATCGTTAAGTTACTTTGCCAAAACTCGTTCTGGTGAACTAATTAACACAATTACCACAGAAATTGAAAGAATAAGACAGGGTTTCAGTGGCGCAGCCTTTTTAATAACTAGAGGAATCACAACTCTTGTCTACTTGATTTCAATGTTTTTGATATCATGGCAACTGACTGTAATTTCAGCATTACTATTTACACTTTTAGGTGTAGGTTTATCTAATCTGAATGCCAGAGTCAGAGAATCAAGTTTTGGCATGACAAGTGCTAATGCTAATTTTACATCAACAGCCATAGAATTTATTAATGGCATTCGCACGGTTCATTCCTGTGGTACTCAAGAATTTGAGCGCCAGCGTTATTACAAAGCTAGCGACAAGGTAGTAAGTACTACAACTAAAGTTGTATTCACTTGGACACTTGTCAAGCCAATTGCCGAAGGGGTCGCTACTACGGTGTTGGTCGGAATGATTATTTTGGCATTCACTAGCTTGGTTAGTAATGGAACGCTACAAGTTGCTTCTTTGCTAACATTTTTCTTTGTGCTATTTCGCTTCATCCCGTTTGTTCAAGATATTAATGGCACACGAGCATTTCTCAGTACTCTACATGGCTCGGCAGACAACATTAAAAATCTGCTCAAAAGTGATGATAAAAATTATTTTCAGAATGGAACACTTAAGTTTAAAGCTTTACAAAGGGGAATAAATCTAGTATCTGTAGATTTTGGCTACGATGACAAAAATATAGTGTTGCATAATATTACCCTAACCATTGAAAAAGGGAAAATGACTGCATTAGTCGGAGCCTCTGGTGCTGGTAAAACAACTCTTGCTGATTTAATTCCCCGATTTTATAATGCTACAGAGGGAAATATCTATATTGATGAAATTGATATCCGGCTGTTTGAAATTAACTCTCTACGTCGTCAAATAGCTGTCGTCAGTCAGGATACTTTTATCTTTAATACTGATGTTTGGCAAAATATTGCTTATGGTACTCCCCAAGCTACTAATGAGCAAATTCAAGAAGCTGCTAAACTAGCGAATGCGCTGGAATTTATTTTAGAAATGCCCGAAGGTTTTAATACCAAATTGGGAGATCGCGGCGTTAGATTATCTGGAGGACAAAGACAGCGAATTGCTATCGCACGGGCGCTACTACGGAACCCCGAAATTTTGATTTTGGATGAAGCAACTAGTGCCTTAGATTCTGTATCCGAGCGCTTAATTCAAGATTCATTAGAAAAGCTATCTGTGGGTAGAACAGTAATTGCGATCGCTCACCGTCTTTCTACTATTGCTAAAGCAGATAAAGTCGTAGTGTTGGAAGCAGGGCGGATAGTAGAACAGGGCAAATATCAAGAATTACTCGGACGTAAAGGCAAGCTTTGGGAATATCACCAGATGCAATACTATAATTCGTAATTTGTCATTTGTCATTTGTCATTTGTCATTTGTCATTCGTCATTTGTCATTCGTCATTCGTCATTCGTCATTTGTCATTCGTCATTCGTAATGGGCTATGCCCCGCTACGTTTGCGGAGCGTCTCGTAGAGAAGACAGTAACTCGTAAATTATCAATTCTTTATCTGGCTGAATTACTTATAGTTTTAACAAGGAAAAATAAATGGTAAATCTAGGCTATCATACTGCTAAAATTCAGGGAAAATTTAATCGATCTCTATATAAAGCAGCCCTTTCTCAGATTGTCAGCATCCCAATAAAACAAACTCGACAAGTTCCGGTAAGTGTTTATGCTTTCTCATGTGAACGCGATCTACCAGAACAAGTAGCAAGTATTCGCTCATTCATTCGTAATGTCGGCATTCCAGATACATTCGCTGTAGTTTCTGATGGCAGTTACACTGAGTTTAGTTGTAATTTACTCCACCGCGTCCATCCCTGCGTTAAGGTAATACCTTTACAAAACTTCTTGAGAAAGGATTTACCTCAATGTGTTCTTGATTATGCCAAACTGCATCCTCTGGGCAAAAAATTATCGGCATTAATGTCAATTCCGATTAATGGAACTACGATTTACACTGATTCAGATATTTTGTTTTTTCCCGCCGGGATTGACTTAATTGATTTGAGTAACTCGGATGATAAATATTCTCTTTATCTACCTGATTGTTCTATATCACTAGATGAGCGAATTATTTATGATGATTCTGAAAAGTCAAATCCAGTAAATGGTGGATTTATATTATTTAGGCATGAATTTGACTGGAGTTTTGCTATCGAACGTTTAGCAAATCTTCAAGAAGCTCCTACTTATTTTACTGAACAAACAATTGTTCATTTGACCATGCACCACAATCATGGTAAACCTATATGCTCAAAAAAATATGTTCTCAATGTAGAAGATCAGTTCATTTATCCAGATAAATCTGCAAGTAAAAACATTGCTCTCAGGCATTATGTGAATGATGTTAGACACAAGTTCTGGTTTAATGTTGGCATATAAATTGATAAAGGTTAACATCTATTTATCTAAGGAATACAATTAACAATAACGTAGAAAATAAGTGGTGATTAATGCCTAACTCAATTAATAATGCCAAGCAAAATAATGAACAATTGCACAGGGGTATTTTTGAAGAAGACCTGATTTATCAATGCTCCAATTTTGATGTAGGTGAGGGCGGGGGTGTTGAAACTTATTTAGCTTCTCTGTTTGAACATCGACCACCTGAAGTTAGCGATCGCGTGATAAAATCGCTTCAGAATGTTGACCAAAGCCAGTTTAAGTTGCTACACCTCCACAGCCCGGATTTACTCTTGCAGCTTACAGGCGAGTGTCCTACGGTTTTCAGCGTTCATAATCACTCATTGTACTGTCCTAGTGGCACAAAGTATTTAGCTGGGCAGCGAACAATCTGCGATCGCAACTTCTCTTACTTAGGTTGTACCTGGGGTAAATTAGTAGATAAATGTGGTAGCCGTAGACCTTTAAGAACTCTTAAAGAACTTCAAAATACTCATCAGTTATTAGATACCTTAAAAAAAGTAAAAATTACTTTTGTTGCTAATAGCGAATACGTGCGTCAAGAGTTGATTAAAAACGGTGTACCTCCTGAGCGAACTGTAACGCTACACTGTGGTATCTCTATACCACAAAGAACAACCGCACCCCTGAGTTTAGAAATCCACCAAAATCATAGAATTTTGTTTGTTGGACGGATTGTTTCTGATAAAGGTTTGGAATGGTTACTTAAAACCTTAGTACATACAAATCCGCAAATTAAACTTGATATTGCAGGTGAAGGCTGGGAACGACCACGGTTAGAAAGGTTAGCAAATACACTCGGATTAAGTAACCGAATTACTTGGCATGGTTGGTGCGATCGCAACACATTAAATAACCTTTACGAACAGTGTTTTGCAGTCATCTTTCCTAGTGTTTGGCCTGAACCTGCCGGTCTTGTAACTCTAGAAGCATACTCTCGTTATCGACCTATAATTGGTAGTGCAGTCGGAGGGATTCCAGAACATTTGCGAGATGGAGAAACGGGTATTCTTGTTCCAGCTAATGATATCAAAAAGCTGGCTGATGCTATTCATGATTTGTATGGAGATTATGAAAAAAGCCGATATATGGGCGAACAAGGTCATGCTTTATTAATGAAAGAATTTACCATGAATGCTCATGTAAATAATCTCCGAACAATTTATGCAAAAACAATAGCTGAATTTCCTTATAGAGCGAAAAAAATATATAGCGTTTCTCAAGCGAAATAAGCTTAGTTTGATACATCAAATTGTTCATCTTTTACATATTAAATATAAAGGAAAAAACTATGTCATTGTCTCAAGAATATCAACAGCCTTTAGTTAGTGTTATTATCCCCACCTATAATAGACCAGAGTATCTCAAGCAAGCGATCGCTAGTGCTGTTAAACAAACTTATCAAAATATCGAAATTATTGTTTCTGATAATTGTAGTTCAGAAAATCCTCAAGCACTTGTGGCATCTTTTGGTGATTCACGCATTAGATTTTGGCGGCATCAGCAAAATGTGGGGATGATTGCTAATCAGCAACATGGCTTCAAGATGGCGCGAGGTAAATATGTTGCTAGTCTTCATGATGATGATATTTGGAATGAAGATTTTTTAGCAAAGCTAGTACCACCTCTAGAAGCAAATTCTGAGTTAATTCTCGCTTTTTGTGACCAATATATCATAGATGCTAATAGCATAATTAATAATGCTGGAACTGAAGAAAATACACGCGGTTATAAGCGAGACAAACTAGCAAAAGGAATTCATCAACCTTTTTACAAAATTGGATTAATAGATAAAAGCATACCCACTGCTGCATCTTGTGTGATTCGTAATAATATTATCGATTGGGATAGTATGCCCTCAGAAGTTGGCGGCATGTGGGATTTATATTTAACTTATCTCTGTTGTATATCTGGTTACGGTGCTTACTACTATCCAGAAAGATTGACGCGATATCGTGCCCATGAGCAAACTGATACTATGCTCAGTGGTAGTCGAGATGTGCAGGCAAAAATCCGCAAAGCTAAAAGCGAAATGTTTTGTTATCAAGTCTTTATGGAAGACGCTCGTCTAGAGCAATTTAAGACTTACTTTCAACAGAAATGGTTAGAAGCTAATACAACTTTGGGAATTGGTTTGCTACGAAGCGAACAGATAGCCGCAGCACGTCCTTATTTTTGGCAGGCGTTGAATAAACAAAAATTTGATGTGCGAACTGTGGCTGCACTAACTCTTAGTTTTACTCCGCGTTTTTTCGCAGAAAAATTAATAGAAATCTCTAAATAATAGAGTCAGCATGTTTGAGTTGTAGATTTTTTTTAACGAACCGCAGAGACGCAGAGGACACAGAGGTAATAAAAATAAGATTTTTTTGATTTTTACTTTGCGTCTTTGTTTCAGCCTATTTGACCAAGCAAGGTAGTGTATGAAACTTTGTATTGTTACTCATAAAATCAAAAAAGGTGATGGTCAGGGGCGGGTAAATTACGAAGTTGCTCAAGAAGCAATTTGTCGTGGTCATCACCTGACATTATTAGCCAGTGAAGTCGCACCAGAACTAGAAGATAATAGTCAAGTTAATTGGATTAAAATTCCAGTCAAAGGCTATCCTACAGAATTTGTGCGGAATTTCATATTTGCCCAAAAAAGCGCAGATTGGTTACGTCAAAATCGTTATGAGATTGATTTAGTTAAAGTCAATGGAGCAATTAATCTGGCTCCGGCTGATGTGAATGCTGTACATTTTGTCCACAGTTCATGGTTGCGATCGCCTGTTCATATTTCCCGCAACCGCCGAGATTTGTATGGTTTCTATCAATGGCTGTTTACGGCTTTTAATGCCCGTTGGGAAAAGCAGGCTTTCCAAAAAGCGCAGGTTGTGGTAGCTGTATCCGAAAAGGTCGCCCAGGAATTAGTTAACATTGGTGTGCCGCGTTCTCGCATTCGCGTAATTATCAATGGCGTTGACTTAGAAGAATTTGCCCCTGGCCCAAGCAATCGCCAAAAATTAGGTTTACCAGAGAATGTTACCCTAGCACTGTTCGCCGGAGATATCCGCACACCCAGAAAGAACTTAGATACAGTCTTGCACGCTTTGGCGAAAGTTCCCGATTTACATTTGGCGGTGGTGGGACACACCCAAGGTAGCCCTTTCCCAGAATTAGCAACATCTTTAGGGTTAAGCGATCGCGTGCATTTTGTGGGATTTCGCCGTGATATTCCCGAAATTATGCAAGCAGTAGATTTATTTGTTTTTCCTTCCCGATACGAAGCTTGCAGCCTCGTATTGTTAGAAGCACTTTCTTCAGGACTGCCAGTAATTACTGCCACAGCCACCGGGGGCGGAGAGTTGGTGACACCAGAATCTGGCATCGTCTTATCCGACTCAGATGATATTGATGCTTTGGCTGTGGCGCTGATGTCCTTGGTGAACGATGTCCCGTTGATGCAGCAAATGGGCAAAGCTGCTCGCTTTGTGGCAGAACAACATAGCTGGACTACTATGGCACAAACTTATGTGGATCTATTCGAGGAGTTAAGCAAGAATGCGGAACACCGTTCTGATACCGACTTATCGCCGTCCACAAGACCTATCACGCTGCCTTTTGGCGCTACAGGAGCAAACTAAACCCGTCGATCAGGTGATAGTCGTTGTCCGCGACACGGATGCAGAAACTTGGGAATTTCTAGCGCAATTCAAAGCCCACAACTTGCCATTGCATACCGTGAAAGTGACACAACCGGGGGTAGTAGCAGCCCTCAACGCCGGACTAGCAGCAGTGGAGGGTGATATTGTTTCCATTACTGATGATGATGCTGCACCTCACCCAGATTGGTTAGAACGCATCGCCGCTTACTTTACCTGTGATAGCCGCCTCGGCGGACTTGGTGGGCGTGATTGGATATACCACGGCAGCAAATTAGAAAACGAATCCCGCCCAGTAGTGGGACAGTTGCAATGGTTTGGGCGAGTGATTGGCAACCATCACTTGGGAGTGGGAGAACCCCGCGAAGTCGATATTCTCAAGGGCGTAAACATGAGTTTTCGTACCCAAGCAATCGGACAAATGCGCTTTGACGAGCGGATGCGTGGTACTGGAGCGCAGGTACATTTTGAAATGGCATTCACTCTGACATTAAAACGGGCTGGTTGGAAGATAATTTACGATCCTAATGTTGCTGTAGATCACTATCCAGCAAAACGTTTTGATGAAGACCAGCGAAATAATTTTAATGAAATTGCCTTTATTAATTTAGTCCATAATGAAACCTTAGTTTTATTAGAGCATTTGCCATTTATCCGCCGGATTGTATTTTTATTCTGGGCAGTATTCGTGGGTACATGCGATAGTTTGGGTTTCGTCCAATGGCTGAGATTTTTACCTAGCCAAGGGCAGTTAGCAGGGAAAAAATTACTTGCATCCTGGCGGGGACGTTGGCAAGGATATAAACAATTCAAAATTCAAAATTCAAAATTCAAAATGAATTCAATTTCTTTTTAGCTCTAGTGGTCTGTAAAGTTGGAATTGATGGATAAACAAGTTCGTAGTAAGGACTAAAGTCCTTAGAGGATGTTTTAAAAGTCCCAGAAGGTATAATTTTGCTGTTCTCACTTGAGTTAACTTTGACGATAAATCAAGGTTTTAGCCATGTACTGAGATACTTTGCTGTCCTAACTAGGAAAGCAAAAGACCCTTTTAAAACATCCTCTTACTACAAACCTTAAAAATTAGCTTAGACATTGTACTAGTTAGCATTGGTAAATCCAAAATCTAAAATTGAATGAATTCTAGACAGATACTTTTCAATAGTTTTTTACAAGAAAACTATTCTCCTGAGGAGCGATCGCAACAGGGTTGGATGGCGATCGCAGGCTTTGTATTACTGACTGTAGCTTGCTATTTTGCTGGTGCTACTGCTGCATTGCGCCTAATTTACCCAGTAACAGCTTTAATCGTAGCCATATTTTTATACTTGCGGCATCCCATTCTCTACATCAGCTTTACCTGGTGGATCTGGTTTCTCACGCCCTTAGCTACTCGCTTAGTTGATTATCGGGTGGGCTGGGACGCTACCCGTCAGATGCTCATAGCACCCTACTTGGTAGTGTTTGTCACTATCGCAACATTCTTACGACACTTTCCCCGCGCCTCACGTCAAGGGGGCTTGCCGTTTGTTTTGGCTTTTATTGGAGTGTTCTATGGCTTTCTAATCGGTCTGATTTATAACCCACCAATCCCTGTAGCACGCGGATTGATGGATTGGCTCAGTCCTGTCATTTTCGCTTTTCACTTATTTATTAACTGGCGAGATTATCCCAGCTATCGCCAGAACATTCAACGAACATTTCTCTGGTGTGTGTTAATTTTAGGAACTTATGGCGTATATCAATTTGTGGTAGCTCCTGAATGGGATAGGTACTGGCTCATAGAATCAAAATTATTCATGAGTTCTGGAAATCCTGTACCTTTCGGGATGCGCGTCTGGAGTACATTACACTCA
>NZ_JAIVFR010000182.1 GCF_020829685.1 Nostoc sp. CHAB 5715
TGCGTCAACTGCTCGGAGATGAACATCCATCTGTCGCCACTAGCCTCAATAACCTAGCGTCACTCTACTTCTCCCAAGGCAGATACAGCGAAGCCGAACCCCTTTTAATCCAAGCTTTGGCACTTTTACGTCAACGATAATAATTTAACTGGAGTATTTATCGGTAACGCTCTATTTTACGATGGTCAAGGGTTGTATGACCAAGCTTTACCTTGGTATAAGCAATGTCTAGAAGTTGCCAAAAAACGTTTAGGAGAGGAACACCCATTTGTTGCAGAAAGCCTCAACAACCTAGCATTACTCTACAACTCCCAGGGCAGATACAGCGAAGCCGAACCCCTTTTTATTCAAGCATTGGCACTCAGGCGTCAACTACTGGGAGAAGAACATCCAGATGTCGCCACTAGCCTCAACAACCTAGCGGGACTCTACAGATATCAAGGCAGATACAGCGAAGCCAAACCCCTTTACATCCAAGCTTTAGCACTCTGGCGCAAGCTGCTGGGAGAAGAACATCCATCTGTCGCAGTTAGCCTCAACAACCTAGCGGCATTTTACGACTCCCAAGGCAGATACAGCGAAGCCGAACCCCTTTACATCCAAGCTTTAGCACTCCGGCGCAAGTTGCTGGGAGAAGAACATCCATCTGTCGCACTTAACCTCAACAACCTAGCAAGACTTTACGACTCCCAAGGCAGATACAGCGAAGCCGAACCTCTTTTAATTCAAGCTTTAGCACTCTACCGCAAGCTGCTGGGAGAAGAACATCCATCTGTCGCACTTAGCCTCAACAACCTAGCAAGACTTTACGACTCCCAAGGCAGATACAGCGAAGCCGAACCCCTTTTAATCCAAGCTTTGGAACTCAGACGCAAACTGCTGGGAGAAGAACATCCAGATGTCGCTACTAGCCTCAACAACTTAGCGTTACTCTACTACTCCCAAGACAGATACAGCGAAGCTGAACCTCTTTTAATCCAAGCTTTGGAACTCTGGCGTCAACTGCTGGGAGAAGAACATCCAGATGTCGCTACTAGCCTCAACAACCTAGCGTTATTCTACGACTCCCAAGGCAGATACAGCGAAGCCGAACCCCTTTACATCCAAGCTTTGGCACTCAGCCGTCAACTGCTGGGAGGAGAACATCCAGATGTCGCCTCTAGCCTCAACAACCTAGCGGCATTCTACGACTCTCAAGGCAGATACAGCGAAGCCGAACCCCTTTACATCCAAGCTTTGGTACTCAGGCGTCAACTGCTGGGAGAAGAACATCCAAATATCGCACAAAGCATCAACAATCTAGCGATACTCTACCTTTCCCAAGGCAGATACAGCCAAGCCGAACCCCTTTTAATCCAAGCTTTGGCACTCTGGCGTCAACTGCTGGGAGAAAAACATCCAGATGTAGCCTCTAGCCTCAACAATATGGCAAAACTCTACTACTTACAAGGACGTTACACCGAAGCTGAACCGTTGTATTTGCAAGCTTTGGAGATTTTTGAGCAACGATTAGGGGTAAATCATTCCCGCACTGTCAAGTGTCATGAAAATCTAGCAAGTCTTCGTGATCGCCTCGCCTCAAATCCAGAATAAACTACATGGAGCTACAAATTTACAGGTTTTATGAAAAGCATACCGTGATAAAACTGAAAAGTGCGATCGCTCAAACTCGGACTTTCGTGTTCTGAGGTGGAATGATGGTGTTGTAAAGGCGATCGCTTTAGTAAAATTTCTTGGGGAATGCTGCGCGATCGCTAACCCACAGTTAACATCAGTATCATTTTACTTATATGGGCTATGCCTACGCCCGTCAGAGATATCGCTCTTGTGTAGATGGTAAAATCACAAGCGATGTCTTCTCTGCGAGACGCTACGCGAACGACCGGCTACGCCTACACCTGTGAAAGTTGAGAGATGAATATAATTGCGTTCGCTTTTTTTTAGAGAAAGTTTTACAAAAAGCTATATGACCAGGGTTTATCTAGATACCAGTATTTATAATCGTCCATTTGACGACCAAACACAGCCAAAAATATTTCTGGAAACACAAGCTATTATCTTAATTTTACAAATGGTAGAAGCAAGATTAATAGAACTAGTTAGTTCTTCAGTACTAGAATATGAAAATGGCCGTAACCCTTTTGTTGTCAATCAGCAATCAATGGAGCGATACTTACAAATAGCCACCTTGAGAGTATTAGTAGATGAAAATATTAGAAACAGAGCAGAACAACTTGAACAACTTGGTATTAAATCTATAGATGCACTTTATGTAGCGTGTGCGGAAGCTTCTCAAAGTGATTATTTTATCACTTGTGACAGGAGATTAATCAACCGATGTCAGAATTTATCACTCATAGTTATCAACCCAAATAATTTTATCTTTGAGGTATAAAATGAAAATTAAAGTTATTAATGAACAAAAAAATTTACAAGAAGTAATGAAGGTTTTACTCACCCACTTAGAACCATCGAAGGTAATGAAATTTTGGGCAGCTTGTAAACTAAGTGAAACTGACTATTTACAACTGAAAGAACAACTGTTTGCTCAAGAAACAGTTGCTAGTTTATACGCCAAAATCAAAGAATATCAAGATGGAGATAGTCAACAATCCCCAGAATAAAACGCTGAGGTGAAATGATGAGGTTAAGCACTTTTGAAGGTATAAACCCGTTCTTGAGTCAACCACGCTGCATAAAGAAGAGATTGACGAATATCTTCTGCTTCTAAATCAGGATATTCTTCTAAAATTTCTTCTATAGGCTTTCCATGAGCTACCAAATTTACCACTAAAGAAACTGGAATTCGCATCCCGCGAATGCAAGCTTGTCCAGCCATAATGCTAGGGTAAAATGTAATTCTCTCCAGACCTAACATAAATGATCGCTCCAAAATCTTTTTCATCGTTTTGAGGTGCAATGATATTGTAAAGCCTAGCGCTCTATTTTTGATTTTAAACCCACAAGCGATCGCCTTTTAGATAAAATCCTGAGCGCATCAGTGTCATTGTGTAGAGTGCGAATCTGCGCGTAGGCGAAGCCCGCCGCAGGCATCGCCCCTCCTCAAATCAAGAATAGACGGTTTTGTGCAAAGCGTACCGTGATAAAACTGAAAAGCGCGTTAGCGAAGCTCACCGAAGGTATCGCCTATACTAAAATTCATATTGAACTAAGTAAAAATGCCTGATTACTTACTCAAAATGGCATTTGACTTACTCAAAAGCAGCTTTTGCTTTCTCAAACCCCAGTTTGCTTTCTCATTTTAGTGTTTTCCGCAAGCAAAATCAGCTTTTACTTTCTCAAACCCCAGTTTGCTTTCTCATTTTGGTGTTTTCCGCAAGTAAAATAAGCTTTTACTTACTCAAAAGGAGCTTTTACTTTCTCAAATCCCAGTTTGCTTTCTCATTTTAGTGTTTTCCGCAAGCAAAATCAGCTTTTACTTTCTCAAACCCCAGTTTGCTTTCTCATTTGAGTAATTTACGTATTCATTTTGGTATATCATTGAGCCGAAAGCTTGCTTGCGATCGCTCTAGAAAAGAAGTGTAAATCGACAAGCGATCGCCTATGCTGGTTTAGAGATGAATGAGTGCGTAGGCGTAGCCCGCCTTTGGCATCGCACTTATATGGTTGTGAATAATAGAGAGATGCAGCCCCCGCAACAAAAAATCAGCTACGATCAATCATATAATTATCCTCACCAACACAGAAATGTTAATTACATACACTGCCAAATATACAAAAACTAATAGCGGATATATGGGACAACTCATTGAATGGCAAGAAGTCATTACAGAAGGAGAAACCATAGAAGAATGTAGAGCTATGTTACAAGATGCAACGAAAGAAATGGTTCTTGCCTATCGTCAACAAAATAAAGAAATTCCCACAGGTGGTTCTTTGCTCGAACCAATTCCTATAGAGATTTGAGTGTGTCAGTCAAACGAAAAGAGCTAATTAAATACTTAGAACAAAATGGCTTTTATTTATTAAGGGAAGGAGGAAATCATTCTATATATACTAATGATGTAAAAACTCTTCCTGTAAAACGGCATCGCACCATTGATCGTATTACTGCTAATGAAATATGTAAACAAGCGGGTTTATTACCTAATTTTTAACTGCCACTTAGAACTATTGAAGGTAATGAAATTTTGGGCAGCTTGTAAACTAGGTGAAGGCGATTATTTGGAACTTAAAGAAAAACTGTTTGCTGAAGAAACAGTTGCCAGTTTATATGCCAAAGTCAAAGAATATCAAGATGAAGCCTAGTGTTTCAAGTTAGAAGAGGCGACGCCGATAGCGAACGCGAGTGCGTCTCCAAGAGTTGCGGTAGCGAGCATTGGTGTCAACTTAAGCTATTAGATAGCTTAACTGTTGGCTTCCTCACCCGCCTAGAACTAAAGTTCAAGGCTAATAGCTAAAGTCTACTAAAGTAGACTAAAGATTTTTGGCTATATTTAGTCATCTTTAGATGACTTTCGCTATTAGCAAGGAACTTCAGTTCCTTGCGGGACATGGCTTTTACGTTAAGTTGACACGTATGGTTAGCGAGTCTTGCCTACGGCACGCTCTTGCGTTCGAGCGTCATAGCCCGTCTTAGACATCGCTCTAGATTCCCCGTAAACCATAAACTGATGTCTTGTTCCAGAATAAGGTCCCTCAAACCCAATCCGTCGTAATTTCTTCATAAAATCCCGACGCTTACAGGGTATCCATCGGCTCAAGAGTCGGCTCCTTGTTGAGGTCAATATTATCAATTACTGGTAGAGAATGTCCCAGCTTTAGCCCAAGCAAAATCCAGTCTTCCAGTGTTGAGCGTAATTCATCCTCACACTCGCGCAAAGTTGATGCAAAAGCTATCACTCCTTTGCAAACAGGAATTCTACCTGCAAATGTACCATCTTCTAACTTGTCATAAATTGCTTGGGCGATCGCTCGATCAACATAGTCGCTCAAAATAAACCTTATCGCCATGAAATCTCGTGTTGTACTACCAGTTTAATCTTATGTTAAATGATGGTGTTTCGCCGATGAAGCGTCTACGCTCTACTTTCAAGTGTAAATCTACAGGCGATCGCTAAAACTTTACCTCACTAAGCTATATCAATTACTGGTATTGGCGAACTTTAAAGGCTATTCCATCATCTTAAAATTTGTTCTGTGAAGGAATTCATGCTTTGATGCGTTAAATGCTATCTCAAATATCATAAGTTGTATTCCTTAAGTGCATCCAGTTTCTCTATGTCAAAACCCGCCGATGTCAGTTAACCTCTGGGAAGTTGATGTTAGCATCGCCTTTTATATGCCTCCAATTCCGAGTTCGGAGGTGGAATGATGGTATTGTAAAGGTGTAGGCGTAGCTTGTCAGAGATATCGCTCTAGAAAAGAAATGTAAATCGACAAGCGATCGCTTAGTTTAGAAATGAGCGTTACTCAAATAAATCAAATCCTTTTTCGTTTCTCAGCTTTCTGTCAAAAGTTGCTGTTAAACTACAACCAGAATCTTGAGCAATCGCACCAATTAAATAGTCAGAAAAATCTGCACTTCCCTGCTTAAATCGTTGTAATGCTTGATAAACTACAGAGCGATTTTCTAACTCAAACACTGAACATTGCAGCATCAAGTCTATGGTGTTACTAATTTCTTCCCTACTAAATTGATAAGGGTTCCCGCGCAAAACCCAAACTAATTCACAGAGAACTATATTAGCAACAAAACATTGGGAGCATCCCACTTTTTTACATGTCATTGCGTTCGCGTAGCGTCTCGAAGAGAGGAACGAAGCAATCGCAAAATTCTTCTCTTCAAAACGAGTCCATGAGATTGCTTCGTCGTTCCTCCTCTCTACGAGACGCTGCGCGAACGCAATGACAGTTATTCTCAAGAGCAAAATAAAAACTGGGATGCACCCCAAAACATTGTTCTTCCCTTTCGATAATTTCAGCAGCTTGCTTCCACTGCTTTTCATCATCTTTTGTCAAGTAACGCACTAAAATATTTGTATCAAGTCCAATCACTTGAACCTTCTTGGATTGCTACTTCCATTTCTTCTAAAGTTGCGCTTTTCATTCCCGGACGGTGTAAAAACCCTGATAAAGTTTGAATAGGAACATTTAGGGGAATCAGTTTGACTGTTCCATTTTCATCAATGACAAAATCAACTTTACTACCAGTATCCAGATGAAGATAATCCCTAATTTCTTGAGGGATAGTTATTTGTCCTTTGCTCGTGATAGTCGCACTAGCCATGACTCAAGTTCCTTACTTGATGATAACTTCTATATTAAACTCTAACGCGATCGCATAACCCTTCGTAAACATCGCGTTCTTTTCTTTTTGCTTAATAGAGTACTTCCTCAGCAGCATTAACTAAACTAAGTAGCTAAACAAAATTAATTACATAATTTTTACCAAATTGTCGGAGAATATTTTCCACAGATACTACAAAAGTTTGCCAATTTTTGTAAGCATCAATTTCAATCCATTGATACTTGATAAACCGCCATAAAATTTCAATCAAATTTAACTCAGGTGAATAGGGGGGTAATTGAAAGATAGTAATACCACGTTCTGACCATTCTTTAAGTTTATCAAGAATAATACCACTGGTATGAATAGAGGATTGATCAACAACAATCACGGTCGGTTTATCTACCTTAGGGAAAAAAGCATCAATGCAAGCACTAATTACAGCTTTTAGGTAATTAACCTTGGGTAGGAGGCACGAGGCAGAGGGCAGGAGGTGTTAATTTTTACAAGCTGATGCATCATTAACAAGGCGGCCGTTGCATTCTTGCTATCAAGATTCGTATCGCAGAGTTATAGTGAGCGTATCTGAAAGTTAGGGTTAGGTAAGTATCAGGGTAGTACAAACAGCACAGTAAGTAATGTTCAGGTTTCACCTAATTAATGAGAGTAATGCACACACAATCCTAAGTTGGCGATATGAGCCACCCTACGATTTATACAACTACTCAGAGGAGGAAGCTAATCTACTACAACATATTCTGCACCCCCAGAATACCTTCTACAGCATTGCGGATGAAAATAGTGAGTTGGTAGCTTATTGTTCTTTTGGACAAGATGGACAGGTCACTGGTGGTGATTACCGTGATCAGGCGTTGGATATTGGCATGGGGATTCGCCCTGACTTGACCGGACGAGGAAAGGGTGCTGAGTATGCCAACGCCGTATTGGAATTTGCAGACAGTTTATTTAAGCCAAAAGTGTTTCGAGTGACCATCGCAGCATTCAACAAGCGTGCGATACGGGTATGGCAGAAATTGGGATTCGAGCATCAGCAATCGTTTGAGCGAGGGAGTGATGGAATGCAATTTATCGTGTTATTACGAGCAGACTGCTGTAACAGCAATCGTTAAAGGACTACTGCTTCATAATTTAGGACTTCCCAAACCTCCAGATGTAGCCGTTCTAATTTTTCCTTAAAAACATCCTGGGTATGACTCCGACATATTTTTTAAGATGTCTTGTAAAGCGGCTTTGATCTGCACAATCAACAAGCAGAGCAATTTCAGCGATCGCATAATGTCAGAATACTGAAACGTAGGATGGGAGAATAAAGGTAAGTAATGCCCATCCCCAAATTTGCTGGACTATTTACTCAAGACAGATAAACAACAAATTTTATCAGTCAAAATCTATGACTTTGACCCCCTCTCAAACTCGGAAGCCACCCACTCAAGCAATAGGAGCCAAAATTTTCCACTGGTGTAACATCATTAGTCTATTTATCATGCTCACCAGTGGACTACAAATTTACAACGCCAACCCTGTTTTTGGTGGACGTGCAGGTTTGCACATTCCTGTGATATTTACCTTAGGAGGTTGGCTCGCAGGAGGTAGACATTGGCATTTTGCAGCAATGTGGCTATTTTCGTTGAATCTCTTGTGGTATGGAATATACATTTTAATTACCCGACGTTGGCGACATCGGTTTGTAGGTGTCAATGACTTCAAAGCATTACAAAAAAGTCAAAATTCCAAACGTCTAGTTTATGCTTGGCATCGGATTGCCTATACAGCAATTATTCCTATCTTGCTGTTGGCGTTATTTACAGGAATAGGAATGTATAAACCTGCTCAATTTCCCTGGATTGTGGATTTCTTTGGCAATTGGCAAGCATTGCGAATCGTTCACTTTGCCTCAGTGCCGATGGTTATCTTATTTGTAGTAATTCACTCTCGATTAGGACGGAAAGCTGGAGGTACTGAATTAACAGAATCAATGTTTTCATAAACAAACTATGGTCATGGAGACGCAAAGATGCAAATACACGGGGACGAAAGACAAATGACAAATGACAAATGACTAATGACTAATAACTCTTTTTTAAACAAAAAAAATGAACTTTTTTGATAAATTGAATCGTAATATCTTACAACATCTCACACCACAGTACCAGTTGACTAATATAGATAATATGGTATGATCATCTGCGGTAATTAACGGTTACTATCAATGACTAAGTAAATAGTACTTAGTAGTAATCGCGTAATGGCTGTGGTTGCGGTACTGCAAAATTTGATCCATCGTACAAGTAGCGGCTGGCTTCCTCTTCTAAGCGATGAATCAGGATAGGTTCAAGAATGTTGCCATGTCGTAATGCGGCTAGATATCCATCCAAATACATCCGCATGTCATCCGTGCGATAACCGCGATTCCATAACTCGGCGAAGGCGTCGGTGAGTCTTTGGTAATAGCGGATGGTTTGTGTGTCTTGGAGCATAACTGCTGTATTAAACTCTTTGGAATGAGAATTGTAAATGATTTACGCTCAAATGTGAACTGTAATTTCACTTTGACATAAACTCAAAGTCAACACATCTACTTTGGGCAGTACCCTCCCAGCAACTACAACCTACTTTAATCCTATTCCAGAAAACATCGATTATAGTTATCTGCTAAGTTATTTTTATGATTTTCATACTCAACAGCCCAATTTTATTGGTGATATATTCGTGGGTATAGGAACTAATTTCTGCAAAATATAATCAACTATTATTAAGCTAAAAAACTGTTGTGGTAATAGCTAGCTGCTTAGGCTATAGTTTTTTGGCAAATGATATCCATGCTAAAAGCAGAGTGTTAAGTTAGAAGAACTTTTCATAAGTTTAACAATACTTTGAAAAAATTTAATAAAAATTTAAAGATATTTCTAATCGCCTATAGGCAAGGCATAGATTAATGATGTTGCCACTCTTTTTATGAGGAAATGTAAAGTTGATAGCAATTGAAGTAACAAAGGCTACAAAACCTTAGAGATGAGCTTGTTACTTTGAAAGTCATCGACGCTAAGGGGTCTTGCCACTGTGGGTTCGGTTTGTATAGAAATCATTGAGGGGAATCCCCATCTGAGGTCGTTGTTGGGTTGGCACTTGCAACAACTGGAATACCGTGTGCATCAAGCTGCCAGCATTTATCAAGCAAGGGAAGTATTTTTAAGCCATCAACCAACACTGGTAGTTTTGGATGCAGACCTGCCTGATGGTGATGGTATTGAGTTTTGTAGCCTTTGT
>NZ_JAIVFR010000183.1 GCF_020829685.1 Nostoc sp. CHAB 5715
ATAAATATTTGAACCTAGTATCTAATCAAAATCGCGCTTTTTTATGAAACTCTTCTATACACCTAACTCACCCTATGCACGCATTGCACGGGTAGCAACACTATAATTGAATCTGTGCGATCGCATCGAAACGCAAAAAGTCATTGCACGAGATCCAAACAGCGACCTATTGAATTACAACCCTACAGGTAAAGTTCCAACGCTAGCGACTGACGACGGATTTATTTTGAGTGAAACACGTATAATTTGTGCCTATCTGAATCACTTAAATCCTGAGATCAAACTAGTTGCTGACATTTCTAATGGCTTTTTACAGCAACTTGAAGGTATGACTGGTGGGTTCATAGATAGCATTGCTGTTTGGGTACGGGAGTTAAGGCGTCCTCTCAGTGAGCAGTCTCCTGGGGTGATCGAGTTTGAGCGTGAGCGAGCGTTGAGAATTTTGGACTACTTCGAGAAGATATCAGATAAACTCGACCAAACTCCAAAACTTGCTCATATAACCCTCGCCTCTGCACTTGGACTAGAGATCCGTTTTCCTGATCTGCAATGGCGGCAAAAATATTCAAAACTTGCTAATTGGTACGATGAATTCTCTAAACGATCCTCCATCCAAGCAACAAGACCAGAGTCTTAATAACTAACATTTTCTTGTTCCAAACAAGAGAACGAAAAAAGCATAAGTACGCCCTCGCAAATATAAACATGAGTACAAAAAAACAACTTAAACTCGGAGCATTTTTACCCGGTAGTGGTCATCACGTCGCAGCATGGCGACATCCCAACACCCCGGCTGATGGAGGTTTGAACTTCCAACATTATAAGCAGCTGGCACAAACGGCTGAACGGGGTAAATTTGATATGCTTTTCCTCGCTGATGGTTTGGCTGTCTGGGATAGAGGGCAAGGGACTGAGGCTTTTAGCCGTTCGGGACAATTCAGCGTCCACTTTGAACCTTTAACCTTATTGTCGGCTCTGTCTGCGGTGACAGAAAATATCGGGTTGGTGGCGACATCATCAACAACTTATGATGAACCTTTTCATCTCGCCCGCAAGTTTGCATCACTAGATTATCTCAGTGGTGGTCGTGCCGGATGGAATCTCGTAACCTCCTCTGCTGAAGCCGCAGCGCAGAATTTTAGCCAAGAAAACCACCTAGAACACTCGCTGCGCTATGAACGGGCGAGGGAATTTGTGGATGTTGTCACCAAACTTTGGGACAGTTGGGAAGACGATGCTTTTCTCCACGATAAGGAGTCAGGTATTTACTTCGATGCAGAAAAGTTGCATGTTCCCCACCACAAGGGTAAATATTTCTCGGTGCGCGGCCCGCTCAATGTGGCGCGTCCACCACAGGGATATCCAGTAATCGTACAAGCTGGATCTTCCGAAGCGGGTCAGGATTTAGCTGCCCAAACAGCAGAGGCGATTTTCACTGCACAACAGACATTGGCAGAAGCTCAAACCTTCTACACCAGCGTCAAGGGGAGATTGGCTAAATACGGACGTTCCCCTGACCATCTTAAAATTATGCCAGGGGTGTTCCCAGTGATTGGTAAGACTGAGCAAGAAGCTAAGGATAAATATGAGCAACTTCAGGAGTTGATCCATCCCCTGGTCGGATTAGGGCTACTTTCTGGGCTAGTGGGTGGCCATGATTTGTCTAAATATCCCCTAGATGGGCCGCTGCCGGATCTACCTGATACCAACGGTGGCAAAAGCCGCTTGCAGTTGATCACCGATCTTGCCCGCAGAGAGAATTTAACAATCCGACAACTGTATTTGTGGATTGCAGGAGCGCGGGGACATCGAACGATTCTCGGAACACCAGAACACATTGCCGATCAGTTAGAAGATTGGTTCGTCAATGGTGGGGCTGATGGATTTAACATTATGCCGCCCTGGCTACCTGGGGGTTTAGAGGAATTCGTAGACTTGGTAATTCCCGAACTGCAACGCCGAGGAATATTTCGTACTGAGTATGAAGGTAGTACTTTGCGCGAAAATCTTGGTTTACCCCGTCCGGTGAACCAGTTCACCACAAAGACTGCTCCTGAACCTGTGAGCGTCAGTTCCTTGGTATAGTTTTGATTGAACTGGCAGCGTTTTTGAAGCGACGGCTTTGATTTCCTCAAACTTCATCTGGTTTGTTATTCCAGTGGTTTTAACAATACTAGGACTTACGCACGCTCTACGAATTCTTGGCGTTCTTGGCGTCTTGGTGAACCAGCGCTGTAGGCGGGTTTCCCGCCGTAGGCGACTGGTGAACCCGAAGGGCGGTTCGATAAATTAAGCTTTTGGGCGATTTTTGCGTAAGTCCTAAATACAATCAAGTCGTCTCTAAGGAAACTTTTTATCGTGTTGGGCAACCTAACGGTTCTTTTATCCTCCTTATAATTCGTAAATAATGCCGCCATCATTAACGCTTTTCCACAGCTTACTTCTTTTTAGTACCGCTTTCGTTGCAGGTGGGCTAAATGCTGTGGCCGGTGGTGGAAGCTTTATCACCTTTCCAACTCTCATCTTTACGGGTGTACCCCCGATCGCAGCTAACGCCACCAATAATACCGCGATTTGGGTGGCTTCCCTCGCAAGTGCTGGAGCATATCGTAAAGATTTAGGTATCGAGCGGCGAGATTTTTTACTTTTATGTAGTGTCAGTTTAGTTGGTGGAATAATTGGCTCGGTAGCTTTGTTGTATACATCGCCAGATGTCTTTAAAAAGCTGATTCCCTATCTATTGCTGCTAGCAACCCTGGCATTTACCTTTGGCGAACCCTTCAAAAAGTGGTTGCAGCGTCAAAACCAGAATACATCACCGGAATCTGTACCATTGTTTAATTTGATACTGGCTCAACTAGCGATCGCAATCTATGGCGGTTTCTTTGGCGCAGGTATAGGGATTTTAATGCTAGCAACTCTAACGTTTTTAGGTATTAAAAGTATTCACACAATGAATGCTTTTAAGACATTTTTAGGAAGTTGTATCAATGGTATTGCGATCGTTCCATTTATTTTTGCAGGTGTGATTGCTTGGCATCAAGCTATTTTGATGGCAGTAGGTGGTTCTCTTGGTGGTTACTTAAGCGCCCATTATGCTCGTCAACTTGAACCGCATTTAATTCGGAAATTTGTCATGATTGTTGCCTTCAGCATGACTGCCTACTTTTTTATTCACGGTTAAGAACTGGGAACTAGCGATCGCAACTAGCACGGCGAAGAACTTGGCTTGATAACTAACAAAGATATCTCGCTTTGGATGTTCTGCCTCACTATTTAGCTACCGAACTTAAACGTATCTGTTCAAAGTTAAGTATTTCCTGCACCTGCTAATACAGACACATCTGGCATAGAACCATCATTTAAGATTGGTTGGCGAGTTTTCAAATCAAATTTGTAGCCACGCGGTAAGACATGAAGCTTTGCTCCACAAATCGCTAAAGCCTCATCTTTTAAAATTTCGCCCATATTGTTATATGTAGCCTCTACATCGACAATTGTGACTGAACCTTCACCAATGATTTCAACTTGTTTATCAGTAACTACCATTGCAGTATTCTCATCAATACCAAATCCTAAGTCAGCAGGCTCTTGTATCAATGCTGAAATTAAGCGCCCTAAGCGTCCACGCTGTAAAAAATGTTGGTCAATTACTACTCCAGGCAAAAAGCCTAAACCTGGGCCCATATCTACAATTTCCATCCGAGGGTTAGTTTGAGAATCGCCTTCTACAATCATTTTATCTGGCATCACAGCTGCTCCTGCGCTTGTGCCTGCAATAACTACCCCTTCAGCAAAACGCTTGTGAATAGCTCTGTCAAGTTCAGTATCTTTAATAACGTTTGTAATCCGAGCTTGATCTCCTCCAGTAAAAAATATTCCTGTGGCTTTGCTGACAGCTTCTAATGCACTAGAAGAAGATGCATCATCACGAGTTTCCGTATCAACAATCCGAGCATCTTCACATCCTAACCGTTCAAATACTCTAATATAATTTTCTCCAACCTCTCTAGGTAGTTCTGTCGCTGCTGTCATAATTACTATTCTTGCCTTCGTACCCCCAGCGCGTCGTACAAACTCGCGTAGGATTTGACAATCTTCTTTTTTATCTTCGGCTCCGCCAATAATTATGAGTTGTTTGCTATTACTTTCCACAATAACGACTCCTGATATTAAATTAAGTAATTTCAATTAACTAGTTCAGAAAGTTGCCTTTCTGGGAGCTTTTCGTTTAGGGAAGAACCCTGCGACTTATGCTCCACGAGCCGCACTGAACTATTTACACTTACCGCAAGTTTACTTGACAAAAATACCCGCTTATGTTGTAGAGAGTGGGGTATTGGTTGCTGTAGATGAGAAAAAGCGCGTAGGCGTAGCCCGTCGTAGACATCGCTTATCATCCTTCCTTCAAATGTAACATCACGGACAAAAGCCTTACGAGCAGCAGTATCAGCCCAGTGGTTAATGTGTAGCTTAAAATTAGTTGCTAATTCTTCATTCATAACTAATCAAAATAGATGAACACGATAATTAATTATTAAAATTATCTGCGTCCATCTGCGTCCATCTACGGATTTAGATTAAGGTGAGTTCGACTAACCTCTCTCTTTAGGAGAAGACCGAACTGCATTGGTGTCAACAAAAGCCTAGAAATAGCTTAAATCAGTGAACAGTCAACAGTTAAGAGTTAACAGTTATAACTGATAACTAATAACTGTTGGCCTCCTCACCCGCCTGGAACTAAAGTTCAACGCTACAAGCTTTAATCTACTCAAGTAGACTAAAGATTTTTGGGTATATCTTAGTCATCTTTCAGATGACTTTTGCTATTAGCAAGGAACTTCAGTTCCTTGCGGGACATCACTTTTAACCACTGTAGCTACTCTTGACTGGGTGCAGCAGGTTGCGATTGACGTTGTTGGCGTAAACCGCGCAAAGACTCCCGCAACTTGTTCTGGCTAGTGTTATCTCTTCGCCGCCGCCGATTTGTGGTTGCTTGTGGCTGTTGTGATGAATTGGTAGCCGCTCGTTCACGCCGGATCCTACGTAGGGACTCTCTTGCAGTTCCTTGAGTGCGAGTTGTCCTCGTTTGAGATGATGATCTGGGGGCAGCGCTTTCCACAGGTTGACGACGTAGCCGCCGACTCAATCGAGATTCTGCTGGTCTTGTGGCCCTAGCTTCATTAGATGCGGGTGTTATCTCTCGTCGCCTGCGTGTTGAAGTTTGCTGTGTCGAGTTTGCAGTAGTTGCCTGCCGAGTTCTCTCTTGCGCTTCTCTTTGTGCTTGCCGTTCTTGAACTTGGCGCGATCGCCGTGAACCTTTTATGGCAAATTCAGTGGCTATAGCTACCCCTTGTCTACCACCTTCTGCGGGTTTTAATTTCCAGTCACGCGCTTGTCTGATGGTTTCTTCATCCAAGTCGCGGTTTCCACTAGAGCGAGCAATCCGCACATTAGTAACATTACCTTGTGCATCAGTATCTACAGCTACTTCTACTCTGCCTTCAACTCCTCGCCGTCTTGCTGCTTCTGGATATTTGGCATTACATTCGCGGCAGGCTGCACGACCATTACTATTACCTGAAGTGTTAATTTTTGGAGGTGTTGGCGCTGTTGGCGCTGTTGCTACTGTCGGACGGTTTCCTACTTCATTGCCAATACCACTGCCGGTGCCACTACCAATTCCGCTACCAGTGCCGCTACCAATTCCGCTACCAGTGCCGCTACCAATTCCGCTACCAATTCCGCTACCAGTGCCACTGCCAACTCCACTACCAATTCCACTACCAGTGCCGCTACCAGTGCCAGTGCCAGTTCCACTGCCAATGCCACCGCCAGTGCCAGTGCCAGTACCTCCGCCAGTGCCAGTACCACTGCTTGTACCTACAGCAATACCACTACCTGAGCCTAAACCAACACCAGAACCGCCACCGCCGCCACCGCCGCCACCACCGCCACCGCCACCCGCCGAACTTGCTTTGGAATCTCTAGATAGAGCTGCTCGTGGAATGCGTGCAGATTTCACAGGAACTTCTAGCTTGCTAGCAATTGCCTCTGACGGTGTATTTGTCGGCTGTGGCTTGGTAGCGATCGCTGTAATCTGTTCAAATTGCTGCTGAACTTTTTCTACTGGTGGAGTTTCTATAGGCTGTTTTTGGACAACTTCTGGTTCTTTTTTTATTTCTTCTGGAATCTGTGCGATTGGTTTTTCTGGCTCCGCAGTCGGAGAATCAACGATCGCAAACTCTATTGGTTCTTCTCCTGTGGGCACTCTCGTTATATAATTACTTATGCCTGAGGACAGTACGCCGATATGCAGCGCCAGTGAACCTATCAGACTGTAAGTCAGAAAAGACTTGAGAGCCTCAACTTCTTTGGAACGTTGCTCGACAGTAATGCCAGAAAAGCTCATAGCTATTGCTACCTATTCTCACTAATTTAGCTATTTTAGAATGCAAGGTTACAAATATCAAGTAAAAAATTACTAAAAAATTAAAATAACTTGCGATCGCCTTACGGAACCCTGCACTAGCAAAAACATCTTTTCAAACCATCAATATCATAGTTTTTGAACAAAATTAATTTTTGTTGCAATTTAATTAAATTAATTTATGTAAAACAAACGAACAATTAAATAAAAGTCATGAGCATTACATTTGAAAAATTTATCATTATATCTTATATTTTATTGAGAAAAAGTTTCAGCTTTTCTCTAGATTCTGGTAGTCTGATTTTGGATTGTGGACGACGTTATAGAGGCACTACATGGGAATTCAGAATTTGTTTGCAGCAGGTGGTATCGTCATGTGGCCCCTGTTGGCGTTTTCGGTGTTGGGTGTGGCACTGATCATCGAGCGGATTAGGTTTTGGGTAAAAATCAATCAGCGTCAAAACCGGGTGGTGCGAGATGTTTTGAATCTCTACCGTCTCGATAATGTTGTCGGTGCAATGGATAAACTTCAGAAAAACGCAGATTTGCCACTCGCCCGGATTTTTCTAGCGGCTTTAGAATTAGAGGAGCCAAATCCAGAGGAATTTCGTTTGGCGTTAGAAAGCGAAGCCCAGGCTGAGATACCTGTGTTAAAACGTTTTCAAAACCTTTTCGAGACAATCATTAGTCTGGCACCACTGTTAGGTCTTCTCGGCACAGTATTAGGATTGATAACTTCCTTTGCTTCCCTAAATCTTGGTGATGTGGGAGGTACTAAAACGGCAAGTGTTACGGCTGGGATTAGTGAAGCCCTAGTATCAACAGCATCAGGATTGATCGTTGCTATATTCATACTCATGTTTGCCAATACCTTCCGGGGACTGTATCAACGGCAAATTGCACTAATTCAAGAGTATGGGGGACAGCTAGAATTACTTTACCGCCGTCGCTATGAACGAGGAGAAAAAACGTATGCGTCTACAAGATGAACCAGATATTCCAGCACAGATCAATATTGTGCCAATGATTGACGTGATATTTGCAATTTTGACATTTTTCATCATGTCAACTCTGTTTTTAACACGTTCAGAAGGTTTACCAGTAAATTTACCGAAGGCAGCCACAGCAAAACAACAACAAGTTCCTACTAAAATTACTATCACGGTAGATGAACAAGGAGTAGTAAGCTTGAACCGCAAACAAGTTGCAGTTGATGATTTAACAGCGCAAGTGCGGACTTTAATTGGTTCTAACTCAGAAATGTTAGTGATTATTAATGCTGATGAAAAAGTTGGTCACGGTCAGGTGGTAGCTGTGATGGATCGGGTACGTGAGGTTCCTGGGGCAAAATTAGCGATCGCTACCCAAAAATAAACAGTAGAAATATTGTACATAAGAAGTTGAGCGAGTCAGGAAAATTCTATATTCTGACTCCTAACTCCTTCTTCTGTCATGACTAGTACGAGCTACGCTGACGCATTTGTAATTCTTGAGATATAAGTTTAAGTAATAATTCTTGCTGTGAATGGATAAAAAAGTGGTCACTGTTGAACTCATGTAATGAGAAAGCAGCGATGGTCTGCTCTCGCCATGCTTGCAGTTCCTCATGACTAACTTCTTGGTCTTGCAAACCACCAAAAACAGTAATAGGACACTCCAGTGGCTGTTTTTGAGTGTAAATATAAGTTTCTATAACTGCAAAATCTGCCCGCAAAATGGGAAGGAATATCTGCATCAGTTCCATACTTTCTAGTACTGCTTTGGGTGTACCGTTAAGACTGCGTAGCTCACCCTGCAAATCAGGGTCTGATAAAATGTGGAGGGGTGCTTTTGTGGGCGGGATTTGCGGGGCGCGACGAGCAGATATGAAGAGGTGAAAGGGAGCAAGACTATACTGACGAAGTAGATGGGTCAACTCAAAGCTAACTAATCCGCCCATACTGTGACCGAAGAAGGCGAATGGTTTGTCTAAGTATGGCATGAGAAATGGAGCGATCGCTTCAACAAGAGATTTTAATCGCGTCAATGGTGCTGACTGAATCTGTCTTCCCCGTCCCGGATATTCCACAGCACAGACTTCCACATTACTAGGTAGATTATTAGGCCATGTGCGAAAAATCGCCGAGTTACCACCAGCGTAGGGGAAGCAGAATAAACGCAAGTTGGCTTGAGGATTTGGTTGGGGACAGATAACCCAGGAATTGAAGCTTGGTGTAGTTGTCATAATTAGGACTTACGCAAAAATCGCCCAAAAGCTTAATTTGTCGAACCGCCAAGACGCCAAGAACGCCAAGAATTCGTAGAGCGTGCGTAAGTCCTAATAATAAACCGTATATGACCAGTTTTGCACTTTATATCATGTCCGCATAATTAATTATGATTCCTATAGTCAGCATATAGATATAATCAGGAGTGTTTGATGAGTGTCTACATTATTCGACCTAAAGTAACATCAGTAGCGCGATCGCTAAAACGGAGTTTATTCATCAGTTCAAGGTGGTGGTTATGAAGCTTGGGACGGAACTTCAATGGCAACCCCAATCGTTTCTGGTGTAGCAGCGTTAATCTTAGAGAAGTATAGTTGTGTCAGTTGCCATTTAACGCAGAATTTACTACCAAAGCCTTACAAGAAGGTAAGTTATTAATTTTGCTAGATGGTTTGGATGAAGTACCAACCGTAAACACCGACAGGACTTACGCACAGGTAACGGAAAATAAAATCGAACCACAGAGAAGCCAGTGCGCCCTTGCGGTTCCCCGACTTGAAGCAACTGGCGCGACGCAGAGGGCACGAAGAAATAAGAGTTTCAGAGAGTTTTTGCGTAAGTCCTAACCGATTTATTAATTAGGCAGATTCAAATTTTTGTTGAGCAATTATTTTTTCATTACAGCTATTTTCAGGTAAATAGACCACGCGGTAGGGGTAAAGCGCATTGCTCATTGGTGTCAACTTAAGCTAAAAGTAGCTTAACTGAAAGCTTCCTCACCCGCCTCGAACTAAAGTTCAAGGCTCATAGCTAAAGTCTACTGAAGTAGACTAAAGATTTTTCAGATTATTTAGTCATCTTTAGATGACTTTCGCTATTAGCAAGGAACTTCAGTT
>NZ_JAIVFR010000184.1 GCF_020829685.1 Nostoc sp. CHAB 5715
AATAACCTTGAGATTCTTGCAGCAGTTTAATATTCTTGTTAATCTGCCGAGTCTGTTCTTCTAACTCTGATAAATTGAGGGCTTGGCGTAGATGGGAAAAGTCTACGTATTCTCGTAGACTTTGAGTATTAGTATTAATCTGCCGAATCTGTTCTTCTAATTCTGGCAAATTTAATCCTTGACGCATTTTTCTCTTTAACCAACTTTTTATTCCCATAGTATTCAAGAAAATCTAATAGCTACATTTTGCGTTTAATGAAATTCCAATGGAAGATTAATGCTATAAACTCAATAAAATATAGGAATCGTATTTGATTTTTGAAATTATTTACGTAGGCGGGGAGTGGGGAGTAGGGAGTAGGGCATTGGGAAAGAGGAGGCAGGAGGCAGAAGTTCTTTAATTTTGAATTTTGAATTTTGAATTGATTTCTCCCCCACTCCCCACTCTCCACTCCCCATTCCCTATCCACAAGCACCTTGAAACTCTCCGAGCATTTTGACTTCTGGTTCTAAATTAATAGACCAACGTTCTTGTACTTGATGTTGGATGTGGCGAATGAGACAGAAGATATCACTAGCTTTTGCTCCACCACGGTTAACGATAAAATTAGCATGGAGTTGTGCTACTTGCGCTCCACCAATTTGGTAGCCTTTCAAACCAGTTTGTTCAATTAACCAGCCAGCGCTGTAAGGTTTGGGATTGCGGAACACACTCCCACAACTGGGGAAGTTGTATGGTTGGGTGCTTAACCGATGCTTTTTGTGTTCTCTGGTGATTGCCACAACTTTTGCTGGGTCGGCACCTGGCGTAAGTTGTAATGTGGCTTGGGTGACTATGCGATCGCCACCTTGCAATAATGAAGTTCGGTAGCTATAACCTAACTGATCGGGGGTAAGAGTTTCCAACGTGCCATCGGGTGAAAGTACCTGGGCACTAACTAACATATCTGCGATACAGCTATTATGTGCCCCTGCATTCATCACCACAGCACCTCCGGCTGTTCCAGGGATACCAACAGCCCACTCCAATCCTTGCCATCCTAATTCTGCTGCCGCCAATGCCAAGCTAGGAATTGATTCTCCAGCAGCAACGGTTAATTGACCGGTTTGGGGGTCAAAGTTGCTGAAGCGGAGATGACGAGTAGCAATAACTAAGCCTGATATACCCCCATCGCTCACTAGCAAGTTAGAACCTGCTCCCAGTGTTGTCACCTTTAAATTACGTTCTTTTGCGTATTTAAGACTTGCTTGCAGTGCTTCTAAGTTTTGGGGGGCAACGTATAAATCAGCTGCTCCCCCAACTCTATAGGAAGTAAACGCTGACAAGGAAGCCTGGGACTTAATCGCACAATCAGTACTAGGTAAGTAAATTACTTCACTCTCCACCGAATTAGTTGTTTGGTGTTTTTTTGTATTCAAAGCAGAAACTGTGCAGACGTTTCCAGCTGCCTGGGAAATGGTCATCTTTACTTGTTTTGGTAAAATTTTTACATTTATTTACCGCAAAGATACGGTAATAGAGTTAACCTATGGAACCATTGCTAGACGGGCGCTTTGCTCAGAAATAAAACTTCGCAAAGTCTCCACTTAAGATGTGGCTTTGGCCGGTTCGCAAAGTGTCGTAATTATTTCAGGAATCACCTGATTCAAGTTCCCAGCCCCTAAAAACAGCGCCAAGTCTCCTGGGCGTAGTGTTTGCAGCAAGAACTCACACACTGAAGGTAAAGTTGGTTGATAAACTACAGGAGAATGCTGTTTAGCAATTTCCGCCGCTAGATGTTCACCACTAATTTGCCCTAAATTGGGTTCGCCTGCACTGTAAATATCAGTCAGTACAACCAAATCAGCATGGGTAAAGGAATCGGCAAATTCTTCTAAAAAGGTGAGTGTACGGCTGTAGCGATGGGGTTGGAAGATAGCAACCACTCTTTGTCCTGGTCTTGCTTGTAAGCGTGCTGCGGCCAGAGTAGCGCGAATCTCGCTGGGATGATGAGCATAGTCATCGATGAAGGTAATACCATCGACTTCACCCCGGAACTCAAAGCGGCGTCTTGCTCCTTCAAAGGTGGCGATACCTTTGGCAATTTCTCCAAATTCTAAGCCCAAGAGGCGACCAACAGCTACTGCTGCTAAGGCATTACTGAGATTGTGCCGACTTAGCAGCCGTAACTTCAACACGCCCAAAGCTTTGCCTCTTTCCCAAACTAGAGCCGTGGTGCCATTAGCCCGATAATCAATATTAGTAACGCTGTAGTCAGCGTCGGTATTTGAGTGTAAGCTGTAGCTCAGGGTGGGTTGCAAGCGATCGCGCACTGTAGCACAGTCAATGCTACCTATTAACGTTTTACAACCCTTAGCAAATGTCTGGAAGATGTCAATTACTTCTTCTAATGTATCGTAATGGTCTGGATGATCGAGTTCAATATTGGTGATGATGCCAATCTCTGGAGCGTGTTTTACCAAGGAACCATCAGATTCATCTGCTTCAGCTACCAAATATTGGCTTTGTCCCAATCGAGCATTGCCTTCCCAAGCATTGACTTCGCCACCTACTAAAATCGTTGGGTCAAGACCTGCTTCCAGAAGCATATAGCCAATCATGCTACTGGTTGTAGTTTTGCCGTGTGTTCCTGCGACTGCAATACTGTGGTAATCGGCAATTAAAGCTGCTAGTACATCTGAACGATGTAAAATTGGGCAACCTAATTCCAGCGCTGCTTTGTATTCTAAATTATTCGTGTTAATTGCTGTTGAACAAATGACTTGAGGCAGTATTGAGTTAGTAGCAGTAGGTAATTCTTCTTGTGAATTTAATACTACTGCATTCGCTAATACCTGAGGGCGAAAGAATTCGAGATTGCTTGCCTCTTGTCTACCAAAAATATGAGCGCCGATAGATTCCAACTTGTGCGTAATGTGGTTAGCACGAAGATCCGAACCTGATACTGGAAATTGACGCTTGGCGAGAACGTATGCCAGAGCAGACATACCTATACCACCAATGCCAATAAAATGAAATGGTCTACCACTAAAATCTACAGAATTAGTCATTTCTTGCTCCTTTTACACCACACCACACCATAAATCACAAATGACACGCGTATCATAACAGGAATTTGATTTTTACCGTAACTGCCCCTTAATCATGTTTATATTTGATGGTCGGATGATATTTCTGCTCTGGTTTTGCTTGTTCAGAATGATTTTACCTTGGTTAGAGGTTTTTCCTATTTCTGAACTGTTTTTAAGATTATTCTGAAAATTTTGGTCGCATCGGGAAAGAAATTCTTGTAATGTCAAATACATCTTTTTGGCTACCTTACCGGAATTGGCTACATCATACATTGTTAGTGAAGCTGATTTTAAATTGCATTCAGTCTAGGCATAAATTGACTACAATAATACATTGGTAATGAAACTATTTTTCAATTGCATAAAATCTACGCATAACTGGATGCAGCAACTAGCAATTTTTGGTGGCACATTTGATCCAATTCATTGGGGACACCTGCTGGTAGCCGAGAGAGCTTTGCATCAAGTATCCCTTGAAAAGGTAATTTGGGTGCCATCCCTTAATCCTCCTCACAAACAAGCAGCTTTGTTTGAGCATCGTGTGGGAATGCTGCAATTAGCCATAGAAGATAACCCAGCGTTTACTGTCTCACTAGTAGAGGCAAATCGCTCTGGGACTTCCTATGCTATTAACACCCTGATGGACTTATCTGCTTCTTACCCAAATACTCACTGGTACTGGATCGTAGGCTTGGATACTTTCCAAACTTTACCCCGTTGGTACCGTGGACACGAACTAGCACAAATGTGTGATTGGTTAATCGCACCCCGACTGCTAGGTGGTGAGACTATAACTCAAAGTAAATTAATCTGCAACCAAGTGGAGCAACAACTGAGAGAACAGTCACTTACCATTCACTGGCAACTCCTAGATATACCTTTAGTAGGAGTTTCGTCAAGTCTAATTCGCAAAATTTGCCGCGAGAACTTCGTCAACGCCAAGGGCGATCGCCAGTCAATTCGTTATTTAGTCCCGGAATCAGTCAGATCATATATCACTAACAACAATCTCTACTCGAACAAATCTGAATAAATTATGTGTTTTTTTATTGATCTAACACTTTATGGTTATGAGTACCCCCCCCTTTGCGATATGATTGGGGTCAACGATATCAACATATAAGCATAAATACAGAGGGCAAGACACTGTGATTAGAGTTGCAATCAACGGTTTCGGGCGGATTGGACGTAACTTTGCGCGTTGCTGGGTTGGTAAAGAGAATAGTAAAATCGATCTTGTCGCTATTAATGACACATCAGACCCTAGAACCAATGCTCACCTGCTGAAGTATGACTCAATGCTAGGGAAGATCAAGGATGCTGAGATTAGTGCCGATGATAACTCTATCATCGTTAACGGTAAGACCATTAAGTGCGTATCCGATCGCAACCCAGAAAACTTGCCCTGGAAAGATTGGGGAATTGACCTAATTATCGAAGCAACCGGGGTATTTACTAGCAAAGAAGGAGCGCTCAAGCATGTCAATGCTGGAGCCAAGAAAGTTCTGATTACCGCTCCTGGTAAAAACGAGGATGGCACATTTGTGGTTGGTGTGAATCATCACGACTATGACCACAACAAACACCACATTATCAGTAACGCTAGCTGTACTACCAACTGCTTGGCACCGATTGCCAAAGTGTTAAACGATAAGTTTGGCATCATCAAAGGCACAATGACCACCACCCATAGCTATACAGGTGACCAACGCTTGCTAGACGCTTCTCACCGGGATTTGCGACGGGCGAGGGCAGCAGCAATCAACATTGTACCTACCTCTACTGGTGCAGCAAAAGCAGTGGCGCTGGTTATTCCAGACCTCAAAGGCAAGCTAAATGGTGTTGCCTTGCGCGTACCTACCCCGAACGTCTCAATGGTAGATTTCGTAGTTCAGGTTGAGAAGCGTACTATTACTGAAGAAGTTAACCAAGCTCTCAAAGATGCTGCCGAAGGGCCACTCAAAGGCATTTTGGACTATAGCCAATTAGAACTGGTATCTTCCGATTATCAAGGTAGTGATGCTTCTTCGATTGTTGATGCTAGCTTGACTTTGGTTATGGGCAATGACCTAGTAAAAGTTATGGCTTGGTATGACAACGAGTGGGGTTACAGCCAACGAGTTTTGGATTTGGCAGAATTAGTAGCCGAGAAGTGGCAATAATTTGTCATTGGTCATTAGTCATTAGTCATTGGTCATTGGTCATTAGTCATTAGTCATTGGTCATTGGTCATTAGTTTTTCACAAAGGACAAAGGACAAATGACAAAAGACAAATGACAAAGAACTATTGACCAAAATGTTGAAATCCCTGGCTAAGACTCAGAACTTGGTCAGGGAATTTTTTTTGTTCGTCGTGTAATAGTACTGTTGATCCGGGTGTAATGCTGCCTATGATCGCAGCACCTTGACCAAGATGTTGCACTAAGGCTGATGCTGACTCTTGTGGTAAGCACAGTACTAATTCAAAGTCTTCGCCACCATATAGAGCATATTCCAGCGCTTGCTCTTGTGTCAGCCAATGGTTAAAAGTTTTTGGTACAGGAATTTCTTTTCGTTCTAGGACAGCGCCAACGCTACTGGCGCGGCAAATTTGAATAATCGCATCTGCCAAACCATCGCTGCTATCCATACCAGCAATGGGGAGTCGAGAGTTAGGAGTAGAGACGCGATTAATCGCGTCTGTACAGGAGTTAGGAGTTAAAATTTTCCAGAGGATTGGTAAGACATCTAATCGTGGCTGTGGGCGTTGGTGGGCGCGGATTAGAGCCATCTTTTCCAAGTCGTTGAGGTCTTGTCCTAATTCGGGGTGCAAGAGCAGTTCTAAGCCAGCTTTTGAGGCTCCATGAACGCCTGTAACGACGATCGCATCTCCCACGACAGCAGCAGAACGGCGGATAATTTGATCGGGGGAAACTTGACCAAAAGCTGTAATTGCCAGAGTAGTCACAGGCGATCGCACAATATCACCCCCAACAATTGAGGTATTGTATTTTTGCAGGCATTCTGTCATTCCCTGGTACAATCGCTCAACCCAACTCACCTTAACTTCACCGGGGAGTCCCAACCCGACAGTGATTCCCAATGGGGAAGCGCCCATTGCTGCTAAATCTGATAAATTGGCAGCAGCAGTCCGCCAACCAGCATCTTCTGGGGAAGTGGTGATATTGCTAAAATGCACGCCATCAACCAGCACATCTGTTGTCACTACCAAAGATTGTTCTGGTGCAGTCTCAAGTACTGCGGCATCATCCCCGATAATTTCTAGAGGACAAAAGCGCTGCAATCTTTCTAAAAGACCTTGTTCACCAATGTCTTTTACTTGTTGAGAAGATAACTCACTGTTCACAATCGGTTTTCCGTGTTGCAATACTCCGGACAGTTTTAAGTTGAGCAATTAGACAAGAAAGCTATCGATCCATTAGGGTGCTGATTAGAAGAAACAAGCACTCCTTACGATAGCTATATGGAAATTGTACAAAGCCTGCTGGGAAAAATGGGTATGTTTGATAAGCCTCAACAGCATTGCTTAATGAAACGCTGCACTAAATCGTGTAACGGCTCTTGATTGCGCTAGAAATTGGTGTAGCACGGGCGAGGTGTTTGCACTTCGCCAAACAATTGCCAACTTGACATAGAGCGTTTGGTCTTCGAGCGGTTTGTAGACGACCCCTGCTCGTTGCAAATTCTGGAGTGAAGCTGGGACAAGCGCAACTCCTAATTCTGCTGCCACTAAGCTGACAATGGTTTGCATCTGAATTGCTTCCTGAGTTACTTGGGGAATAAATCCTGCTTGTTGACACAAACGGATAATCTGATCGTAAAAGCCGCTTCCTAGATGACGTGGAGATAAAATGAAGGACTCCTCGGCCAGTGATGCTAATGACAGTTGTGTTTGAGTCGCAAGCGGGTGTGCTTCTGGCAATACAGCGACGAACGATTCTTGTAAAACCGTTTCCACGCTGAGTTCGTCATCGTTGATGGGCGGACAAATAAAGCCAAGCTGAATGCGATCGTCATGCAGTGCTTCAATTTGCTCGCTCGTGGTCATTTCATGCAGCATCAAACGGACATCAGGAAACTGACGGCGAAATGACCGCACGGCAGCAGGCAGCAGGCTACACGTGGCAGATCCAACAAATCCAATCGCTAAACGACCCACTTCACCTCGACTGGCACGTTGGGCTACCTCAATCGCTTGCTCAGATTGCACTAGAATTTGTCGTGCCTGCTGTAAGAAGGCAAGTCCTGCTTCAGTAAGTCGGACTGTTCGCTTTGTCCGATACAGCAACTCGACACCGAGTTCTTGTTCGAGTTGACGGATTTGTTGACTGAGTGGCGGTTGAGCGATTTGTAGTCGTTGCGCGGCGCGACCAAAATGAAGTTCCTCAGCTACAGTCACGAAGTAACGTAAGTGTCGAAGTTCCATTCTCAATTAATACGTTTTAAGTCTTAGTCTAAGACAAAAATCATATTGGACATATTTATTCAAACTGCTTAATGTGGAAAGTAAGTTACAGAATTGCAGTTGCGCCGATCCTCGCATCTCATCGTTTTTGTATTGGAGAAAACAAATGAACTCAGACAAAAATCGTGTCGCTCCTAAAGTTTGGTTGATTACAGGATGTTCAACAGGGTTCGGACGGGCCCTAGCAGAAGCTGTGTTGAAGAAGGGCGACGAAGTGCTTGCTACTGCTCGCAAACCAGAGCAACTTCGCGCT
Source organism: Nostoc sp. CHAB 5715 (assembly GCF_020829685.1). Lineage (GTDB taxonomy): Bacteria > Cyanobacteriota > Cyanobacteriia > Cyanobacteriales > Nostocaceae > Nostoc. The sequence goes on from NZ_JAIVFR010000184.1 coordinate 7,792, forward strand.
TTGATTGAGCACTATCCAGAGACTGCAAAGGCTGTACGTCTGGATGTAACGTTATCCCAAGACATACAAGCAGCGGTTGATACAGCGATCGCCACATTTGGTCGAATTGATGTGCTGGTCAACAATGCTGGACATGGACTCATTGCCGCACTCGAAGAAGTCAGTGATGTTGATATTCACCAATTTTTTGAAACCAACTTCTTTGGGGCAGTCCGTCTGATGCGAACTGTCTTGCCTGTGATGCGTCAGCAAGGCAGCGGTCACATTGTGAATATGTCATCCACAGCAGGATTAGTGGGATTTGGTGGAAGCAGCCTCTACTGTGGCGCTAAATTTGCCCTGGAAGGTACGTCTGAAGCCCTGGCTAAGGAGGTTGAATCCTTTGGAGTTAAAGTTACTTTAATTGAACCTGGGGCATTTCGCACAGATTTTAACGGACGCTCTCTGGCAGCAGCCGAACAATCCATTGATGCCTATGCTCCGGTGAGCGGTGCTTCATTGCAGTGGTTCAAAGAGATGGATGGTCAGCAACCTGGCAATCCACGATCAGCGGCGCAAGCCATCATTCAAGCTGTGGAAAGTCCTCATCCCCCGATGCGACTGGCATTAGGCACCGATGCCATGAGCCTGATTCAGGAAAAACTGGAATGGGTCAAAACGGATTTGGATGCTTGGCAGCAGGTGACTGTAAGTACGGATTATGCAGATAGGAACAGTGAGGCGATCATTGGGTAGCGAAGCTCTGAGTTAGTCATTAGACAGTGCATACTCCCACTAATCGGTAGAAATAATAGTTAGGCAGCTCAAATTATCGGTTAGAGCATAATTGAAGGCTATTGGTGACGTTCAGGGTTAAGTCGAACCGTCTACCTTATATATTGCGTTTGGTAGACTGAGGATTAGTTGCAGTGTTTTTGCAGATTTGATGACACCTCGCAAACCAACCATCATTGACTTTACAGACGAGGCTGATGTTCGGCAACTCTATCCTCAGGGCGTGACACTTTTGCAGCATCAAAAAGTGTCAGCAGGGCTTGGGTTGGCTCACTATCGTCATCCACCTACAGATCTGCCTGCAAGTACCTGCCGACAGCATTTAATCCTGATTAATACTGATGTTCCTTCTGACACAGAAGTTGAACAGGTTACAGATGGGCATTATCAGTCCGGGGAGATGAAAAACGAAGACGTAATTATTATTCCTGCCCAGACTGCTCATTCTGCCCGTTGGAATCAGGAACACTCTTATCTAGCGATCGCTCTTGAACCAGAGGCTTTTAATCAGCAATTGGGTGAAGTGATCCGAGGTCAGGCGATCGAACTTTTGCCTCAATTTATGCAGCGAGACCCATTGGTTTACGGCATTGGCACGGCGTTGAAAGCAGAATTAGAGTTTGCTGGGTTTGGTGGAAAACTGTATGTGGAGTCCCTAGTCACAACGCTGTCTGCTCATCTATTGCGAAATTACTGCACCCAAAGGCCGACCCAAATCCTTATTGGTAGTTTGCCAAAGTACAGACTGAATCAGGTCTTAGACTATATTCATGCTCATCTCGATCAGGATGTGAGGCTTACTGCTCTAGCAGAGATCGCACAAGTTAGTCCCAATTATTTTGCAGCCCAGTTTAAGCAATCGACTGGCTTGGCACCTCACCAATATGTGATTCATCACCGTATTGAACGAGCAAAAGACCTGCTCGTAAAGAGAAAGATGGCGAGCCTCAGATC
>NZ_JAIVFR010000185.1 GCF_020829685.1 Nostoc sp. CHAB 5715
GTCTTTTTGAGTACCAATCGTTTGCATATTTATTACCTTTGATATGAGTGATTTATACCAATTCGTAATTAAAAAAAGTCAGATTTCATCTGGGTTTGCAAAGTTGTATCTATAGTTTGATTTTGGAGAATTGGTATTAACAGTGATTGTATTGATTGGTAGGTTTACTGGTATCAATAGTAAGACCAGTTTGATAACTGGACTCCAAAAAGCAAGCTCAAGAGCAATTGAAGTAAATAGAAACTGGCACAAGATTTGTACCAGTTTTATAAGTGGCATTAAACAGATTAATTTACTTATTCATCTGGAAAAGTCTGTACCTTGCCATCAGGAGTGAGAACAACTCGAATTTTGACATTTTGTCCGCGTTTATTGGCAGAAACAAAAGGTTTCCCAACTTCAGGCATTCCAGCGCTATCAACAAAGTCTCTTGCTGCCTTATTGAGAGGAATAATTCGTTCAATTGTGCCGTCAACACTGACTATCAAACTGTACTCTAATGTTTGTCCTAGTCCAGTGGGTGGTTGCCAACGTTTTTTTAAGTATTCTCTAGCTTCTGCTACTTGAGGTGTATCAAATAATGTGCCAGTAGCCACTTCTGTAGATTTGGGGCTTTGGCGTTCGTTCCCTAATTGATCGATAAAGGGATTATTATCCGCAGTTCTAGAGGAGGAAAGTTGTGAGGCAGGTTTCTCTCCAGGAGAAGATTGCTGTAGGGAATTAATTCTTTCCTCTAGCTGTTGTGAGGTTAGTTGGGAGGGTTGGGTAGCAGTATTACCACTATTGGGTATGGTGTTAAGAGACGGGGGGACAACTGGTGAGATATTAGTTGGTAAGCTGTTTGTGTTAGAAGATAGCCTGGGTGGCAAATCCCGCAGCTTAGGCAGAGTACCAGGTTGGGTAGTTGACCCTGTAGAGTTTTGTGCAAGATTTGGTAATATAGCAATTTCCTGACCTGGGATTTTGCTAGATGATGCGTTAGCGTTCGCGGAGCGTCTCGTAGAGAAGCTCGCCGGAGGCATCGCTCCATTAGTGGAAAGGGTTGAAGTCTTGTCCTGAGGTATTGTTAACGCATTTAAAGGTGGCGGTGTAGAGAAACTAGAACTAGGGGCTGTTAGAGGTGCTTGGGGTAAAGTGGATGTGGAAAGTGGAGGGGTGGAACCTAGCAAATTATCTGATGGATTATTGAGTCCAGGTTGAGGCGTGGGAAAGTTTAGTGAAGGTGAAGTTTCTAAAGCAGACTTTACTGCTGCTGGATCTGCTGTTTTGGCTATCTGCTGTTGCTTTTCCCTAAGGTTGTTAGCATATTGCCAAGTAACTGGTAAAAAACCTACACCTAATACTAATACTGCGGCAACAGGTGCCCAAGCAGGGAACCTCAGAGTCGAAGTGCTGTTGAGAGTTGGGAGGGCCATGACATCAGTTGAGTACTCATCTAAAGCACTGGCCAAATCGAATAGTTGCAACAGACTGAGTTGAATTACGGGGCCGGATGATTGGTTGGCGAGAGAACCGAGAAATAAGTTGTGAGTTAAATGGCTGCTTGGTTCTAAGCGGATATTTGCCCCAGGAATCTGGGTACTAAAGGAATTTAATATTTTTGTAGAGGACTTTAATTCCGGCTCACCTAATGCTGTGCTTGACTCCTGGGTATCGAAAAAACTAACGCAAAAGCTTTCTGGAGACTGTTGGAGGAATTGCTGTACGTAGCTTGTGACTGCATCACATAAAGCTTCAAGTTGATCGCGATCGCCCCGAATTAGAACTTTGTGTTTTTCTGATAGTTGGGGATCATCAAAACGAAGCTCAAAGCTCAGATGCTTGAGGACAGTTTTCCCCATCCAACGCGACAGAGGTGAGCTTTGCGCGAATACTTCTAGCGTGCAAGTAGGGGGTGTGTAGCAACGAGTGACAGAATTTGATAGAGGCATGGCAGGAACTGCGAAGAAGACTATTTGGAATTTTGCAAAAAAGTTAAGCCAGTTGCTTGCAAAGAAAAGTTGAAACTGCGGATTCCTCCACTCAGAATTTTGTCAAGTTCCTTCTGTTATGCAAACTGATTCAGGTGCAAAGAGGAAGACAGTGCTGATAGTGCATCGCCCAAGAGCTAACGACCATCAAAAGGGAATCCTTACCTAGCAAACTTTAATGAGCGAATTTTGGTTGAGGAATTTCAAATCTAAAATCTAAAATTTTGTAGAACGGTCTATAAGTGCTAGCCAGAGACGCCGATGCCCACCAGGAGCACTGTAAAAAAGTAACTCTACAAGCAGTTTTAGGGCCAGGTTGGTAAGTAAATCCGTTGAGATTTTCTCGTCCTCTTCCATCCGCTCTTGGTAGGTGTTGCAAAAAGCATCAATATAATCTCCAAGTAAAGCAGCCTGGTGAGGTTCCCGGTTATTTCCTGCCATTTGTTCCAACAGTCCGACAGCGCGGCGAATCAATTCCTGGTGCTGTTTAGCTAGGTAGCAGATGATCAGAACAAGCGATCGCGCTTCTTCGACATCTAGCTTTTTTCGCCCTCCTTGACCTTTGCGTAGGGGATTTGATTGGCGCAGTCGCCATAAAGCTACGCGGTCTGGTACTCTTGACTCTAAATTCAGATCAGTTGCCGCCGAAAGCATAGCCTCTGAACCAATCCCAGTTAAGGTTTCTAGCGCCAACAGCACCAAGTCTAATTGGGTTTTGATATTGTCCCATTGAACTGTGTTTGGGGCTGGAAGCTTGATTAAATCCTCCCACTGGGAATTCGGAGTGGCTGAGTTGGTGGCCGAGTGCATAACTTTTAGCATAGATGATCAAGCTGATAGGGGATGTTGCTGTTACCCATTTTGAAACCAGACTCTCAAGCATCAAGGTTGGTTTCCCATAGGTATGAGCCAGAGGCTTCAGGTAGATTTTTTTATGTGGTAAGCAGCAGGTATCTTTGTCCTACTCTAGATGAAAATTTATTTTCGACAAAGTAGAAAAGTATCAATTCTAGTTAAGGTTTACCCGACTTTCGCTGCAAGTTCCGTACAATAGTATAAATAAACAATGTTTTGAATGCTAACCTCTAATTATCGTTAAGTAATTATGTAGAATACTTCCTAATTTATTTGCGGCTTTAAATTTTGAATTTTATCCATTCATAGCTTTGTTTGCATCTGTGGGTTTAAACTGGTTAGGTAGTATTTACCAGACAGGAATTTCCCCCCAATTACCTCTTGAAAAAGGTAAAATAAATATATTAAGCCTTTTTGCAAAAAAGAATCTTCCTCGAAATCTCAGTTATGGCTTTGGTGGGTTCGGTGTTTTACTTGTAATAGCGAGTATTGGTGTTCTTAGTTGGGGTGGTTCTGACATCTGCAAGTATGCAACTATTGGCTTGGCTATGGGTTTGGGTTGGTTAATTTTACCTATGGTGTGGATTAGTCGTTACCACTTTGGCAAGAAGTTTCTCACAGCGCGTTATTGGATTGCAGGTTGGTTAATTCCCTGTTGGCTAGCTTTGGCGATGATGGGTAGCATAGGGCTTTTAAGTGACTATAACCCTGTTTTGAAATCTTTTTTACAACAAAGTGCGATCGCCCCAATTCTTCAATCTCATCCTACCTACTATGTGCAAATAGACGCTAAAACCAAAGTACTGCTTAATTTCTATCTTTCTATTCACCCCCAACAAGTAGCATCTATTTCCCAAATACCAGCTTTGAGCTATGCTTGGATTTACACTGAGCAGTCCCCTAAATTATCTAGACCTCACCGCATTATCGGCACTGTCAAAGAGTACCAGTTGATTGAATTTATTCCCTAAGACAGATGTCAAGCAACTATTGCTAAAAAAATTAATCTAGTTATAATAATAGTACGCATACTAAGTATTTTGCTAAATGGTTTCTACATCTAATCACTCCCCACCTTTAGATTCGTGGCAGCAAAATCTGGCACCATACAATTTGGGCTACAGAATCAAATTAGTCTCACAACTGCTTGGACGCAAGTTTACAGATAGGCTAGAACCCTTTGGACTTACGCCATTTCACTGGCTAGTTTTGTGCTGTTTGTGGCAAGAAGATGGTTTACCTACTTCTAGTATTGGGGACAAACTCAAACAAGTGGGAGGAACTTTAACAGGCGTACTAGATCGGATGGAAGAACGCGGCCTGGTGCGTCGAGAACGCGACACTCACGATCGCCGCATCTGGCGAATCTGGCTAACGGATGCAGGTAAGGAACTGGAAGGCGTTTTACCCCCAATCGCCGCAGCAGTGCGTGATGAAGCGATGGATGGTATTTCCTTTGCTGACCGGGAACTGTTTTCTGAAATCTTGAACCGGGCGATCGCTAACCTCTCCTAAAGATAATGCCAAATCACCCGACCGGGGATGTCTGCGGAAGTTGCTGTGGAAGTCAAGTAATATATCGGTTTTCTCGGTATCGTACCTTAATTAGTACGCAAGTCTTGGCGATGATTCAATCGTTAACATTAGCAGCGCTGGCGCTGACTGGTGTGATCCAGGTATGGCACATCATCGCCTTGAGTTTGTTGCAAGGATTTATTAACGCCTTAGATGCGCCAGCCCGCCAAGCATTTGTGCCAGAATTGGTTGAGCACAGAGAAGATTTAGCCAATGCGATCGCTATCAACTCCACGATGATCAACGGTGCTAGATTAATTGGCCCTGCGATCGGCGGTTTACTAATTGCCAGGGTTGGAACTGCTTATTGTTTTTTATTTGATGGTTTGAGCTACATTGCTGTAATCGCCGCTTTATTGGCAATGAAAGTTAAACCTTGGAAAAATGTAGTAACTGACGGTAATCCCTTACAAAAAGTTAAGGAGGGATTTGTATATGCCTTTAGTTTTCCACATGCTTGGTGCATTTATGGCGGTATTGGATATTCAAATAACTAATGCTTCGCTGCAAGATATTCAAGCAAGTTTAGGAGCAACCTTAGAAGAAGGTTCTTGGATTTCTACAGCGTATCTCGTAGCAGAAATTGTGGTAATTCCAGGGGCATTAATGCTAGCTGGTGTTTGGTATGGAATTAAGCAAGAAAAACCCCAACTTAATTTACTGAAACAAGGTGACTGGTGGGGAATTATTGCAATGGCTATTGGGTTAGGTTCCCTGCAAGTTGTTTTAGAAGAAGGTAGCCGCAAAGATTGGTTTGGTTCGTTAACTAATAGAGAGCAATTTTACTCGAATAGATTGGGTGATACAGTATCTTTATATAATCCAGAAACTCAACAGCGAATTGACCAAATGACGCAGTATTTTGTCAGTCGAGGAGCAGATTTAAGTACAGCACAAAATCAAGCGATCGCATACATATCCAACATCGTCCGCCGGGAAGCATTTGTAATGGCTTTTAACGATTGTTTCTACTTTATTGGCATTGCTTTACTAATTAGTGGTCTTGCTATTTTATTCTTCAAAAAGGTGAAAGCAACTGGTGGCGCTGTCGCTCATTAAATTTGTTGTATGAGTTAAAATGTTTGGTAAAACTAGTAAGGTACTAAAATGGTCGTTAGCCAAAGTGAGTACTATATCTCCCCAGAAGAATATCTAGAAGGCGAGAAATTTAGTGAAATCAAACACGAATATATTGATGGGCAAGTCTACGCAATGGCAGGGGCAAGTGATGCTCATGTCACAGTTAGCATGAATGTATCAATGCTGTTACGAAACCATCTCCGGGGTAGTGGTTGCCGTGTCTACATGTTAGACATGAAAGCACAAATTGATCTGATAAATCGCTATTTTTATCCCGATGTAATGGTGACATATGATACACGAGATAGAGAATCTGAATATTTTAAGTCTCATCCTTGCTTAATTATCGAAGTGCTTTCTGAATCAACAGAAGGCTATGACAGAGGCAAGAAATTCGCTAGTTACCGACACTTAGAATCACTACAAGAATATGTGCTAATTTCACCAGAGCGAATGAGTGTTGAATGCTTCCGTCGCAATGAAGAAGGACATTGGGTACTTTACCCTTATGAAAAAGAACAAGAAGTGCATTTAGCTAGCGTTGATTTTCGGTGTGCGATGCCTACGGCGGGCTACGCCTACGCAGAAATATATGAAGATGTAGTATTAGTACCCTAATCCAACATTTCTGGATCAATTCCTAAAGCATTGAGTTGTTCAACAGAGAGAGTACGCAACTTCTCTGTAATTAAAAGCCGCTTCTGTCGTTCAGTTTCAGCCCTTTGTCGCTCAACTTCTGCCCGTTCCTCACCCGTTAACAGTAAATTTCCTTGTGCATCCCACCAGCGTAACCAAGGTAACTCTGCATTCTGATAAAATCCCTGCCAGATTCCCAATTCTACCCTTAAAGGAGCAATTGGGTAATGTCCCCGTTCATTGGGTTGCATCAGTTGATAAGTATTATCGATTAGGTGATACACCTCAATCTGGGCTTTTGCTACTTCATAAATCCCATAATAAGGGACTCGAATCGCCTGCTCATAAACCCAATATTTACCAACATTTCCACCTTCACCTTGAGATGGTGGTGTATTATCTCGTTCTTGGGAACCATCTCCAGAGACAAATTCCAGCGCAATCAACGGCGCGATGTACTCTTTCCATAGCACATAAGAACGCCGCATTTTACCATTCAGAGTTGGTGGTACATTGGGTACATAAAACCAATCGGGTGCTTCAGCGCCTTTTTCAGGAGGATCTGTCAATCGCCAGTAAATACCAGAATCTTGTCCAATACAATATTGACCGTCAGGATGGCGTTGTTCTAGAACTGGTTTAATTGAATCTGTAATTAAGATACTTTGCGGATGCTCCTGAAGATTCTTCACAAATGTACCATCTGAGTCTGGTAACTCGGTGTGATCGGGTAAAGTTAATGCCGATAGGGAAGTCACGTCGCTTCGCTCCGAATTCAAAATTCAAAATTCAAAATTCAAAACTTGTACTGAGCTTGTCGAAGTATTCAAACATTTTTAATATTGCCTACAAATTTGCTTTCGAGACTTTTTCAATTTGTCCAGTAAAGTATGCTTCCTCATATTTGAGTTGTTGCGCTAATTCTAACCCTTTTTGAAAAGCTGTTAGTGCTTGAGGAAACTCTTTGCGTTCTAGATACAATTGCCCAATTTGGTCATAAGCTTGCATCAGCCCGTAAAAGTTGGCGGCTTGCGCCTCTGTCTCCACAAGAATTTGGCTAGCCTGCAAAGCCTCGTCTGTTTGTCCTTGAGAACGGTACAGCGCAATTAACTTCTGCAAAGCTTCACCAGAACGAACGTATTCCTTTAATTGCCAAGCAGTGGTATAAGCTTCTTGATAATTTTTAAAAGCTTCTAGCAGTAAGTTAGGATCTTTCTTTGCTAGAGATTCGTAATTTGAAGCGATCGCTAGTTTTAATTCTGGTATTTCAGTAAGATTATTTTCACTAATGTAAATTTCTGCTAATTTATTAAGTACATTCAATGACTGCTGCGGTTGGTTTGTCTGGTCGTAAATTTCAGCCAGCTGTTGCAGATATGTTACCTCGTTTACACGTTCGCCAAGGGATGTAGCTAAACTCAACAATTCCTCATAAATTGGCGCAGCTTTGAGATAATCAAACCAACTCAAATGTACCTCTCCAATTGTCTTGAGGGTTTCTATAAGTGCTGTTGTATTTTTTTGCTCTCGCACCACTAGCAAAACTTGATCGTAAGCTTCCACAGCTAGTTTAGGCGATCGCACATTTTGGTAAGCTTGACCTAGCGATCGCCACAATTCGAGATCAATTGGGGCAGTTGTTTTCTGAGATTGTGCCTGCTTTTGAATTGCTTGCAATCGCTGCATAATATATTGTACTTCTTGCCCATCATTTTGCTTCCAAGCGATCGCCCCGACTCGTGATAGTGCTTGCACCTCTGCTAATGAACCTAAAAATCGCCGCAAGCGAAGTTCCCGGTTCCAAATTTCAAACGCCTCCACCTGATCTCCTGCTTGCAGTTTCGTTGCTGCTTCTTGGTTTAAAGCATCCAGCGCTGGTTCTAACTTTTGCTGTTCTTGGAGAGTTAATGGCTGTTTGTCCTTGGGCGAACGTGGTAGCAGTGGATCGGGTGTGGTAATTTCTAGGGGATTAGGCGGAAATTTATCCGGTAGTTTGGGCTTTTTAGTCTGTGCCAGCGTCAAGGAATTGCTAAAGAATATAGCCGCAGTAACAATCACAATTAAGCGCCTGAGCATGGGTACTTTACCTTGCCTTGAGTTAGTTGCATGAGTTAATTATCCCCATGCCCTATTATTTTTACAAAAAAAGGGAGTGGGGAGTAGGGAGTGGGGAGTAGGGTGAAAAAAGGAAAAACTTCAGTTGTGGGTTTAAAGCCCACTAAAAAACAAATATTTATGCCTCCTTCTTCGAGGCATAAAGTGTCCTTATTTCAATCCCACTACTCGTTTGGGTGGGTTCCCTACTCCCTACTCCCTACTCCCTCTGAACTTATTCCAGCAATTCTGAAGCATCACTGACTGAAGAAAGCAGGAAAGACAGGGTTCATTGGTTTTCTTCTCCCCTACATTGCTTTATGTCTCTATCTAGTGTATATATTTAATAAGTCAAGTTAATATCAAGCTAATAAAATCAAAGTTTTTAAGTGTAATTGCTGAGGTGATGTAGCACATTGACATAATTTATGCAAGCGAAAATTTTTGAATATGGTTAGGGAAATATACTGAATCATTTAACAAAATTTATTATTTGCCTTCCTATGAGTCAGAAAATATACCCTCACAATAATTAACTAATATAGATATCCTTTATTAAAGCTAGTTTGCTCTAGAAGTTAAGAAACTTGGTATCAGTTAGCACGACTATGACGATTAGTATCGTAAAAAACTTTTGGCATTGCTGATTTCAAGTATGAATTCAAATATAAAGACGCGATGTTATATCGCGTCTTTATATGGGTTTTGATATTAAACAAAATCATTTTCATACTTCTTATTCAGCAAGCCAATTTCTTCATGGGTGTTGTTTGGTGGAACAAAAATATAGCCGCTTGGACTGGGGCTGCTACTCACCCTTCTCCTTAAGAGCGGGACGCTACGGGTGAGGCTCTAACGTCGCTAACGCTGCGATCGCGGCGGTAATATCTTGCAGAAAAGACAGCCAGTAGAGAGCAACTTTTACCCGTCTAAAGAGCTGGCTCACCGTTTTTACCAAGTTTAGTCAGCAGCTACTTTTTTAAATAGGAAGGTAAAAAATGGAATGGGCTATTTACAAAAAGAATACGGGCAGTTTTGTAATAGCAGTCGCAATTATGACTGGTGTTGGCGTAGTCTCGTATCTTAGTTTGCTTCAGTATAGAGAAAACGCTCAATGGGTAACACATACACGCGAGGTGCTGGAAAAGACTAAAGAAGTAATGTCACAGATCAAAGATGCAGAGACTGGACAACGGGGCTATCTTCTCACGGGCAAAGAACGGTATCTAGAACCCTATCGCACTGCAACTAGCGAGATTACTCAGAAACTTAAAGCTCTGCGCCAATTGACTGCGGATAACCCCAAT
>NZ_JAIVFR010000186.1 GCF_020829685.1 Nostoc sp. CHAB 5715
CGTAAACGCCGCCCGAAAGCTTTCAACACGCAGCCTAAAGTACGAAATACGCAACTGTGTTCGGAGGCGGAGTGTCTCCGACTCCGCGCTGTTTCTCAAGGGTTTTCAGCTAGCCTTTCTTATAAAAACTGTTGCAACCCATAAGTTACAACAGTTCGAGAGATTATTTTAACTCCTAATTAAACTGCTTGTTGACGTTTAATTTCTTGTCTCAATACTTCACATCGTTTCACAGCTTCTCTTGCTTGTTGTCTGTACTGTTTGGCTTGTTCTCGGTCAATTAAACATACTTCCGTCGCTTTACGCATCAATTCAACTGCTTGTGTACTAAGTTCTTTAATACGAGTTCTTAAATCTTCAATTGTTTTCATTTTTCCTCCAGTTCTGAGATGACAAGTTCTAAAATTTGAGTGTTCAAGCAACGTAAAAAGCCCATTTTAGGCACATCTGTAATAAACCTACACCTGTCAGGATATTTATATGGCACTACTACTTGAGTAATGCCAATAGTAAGTCGGTTACAGTTTACCCGTGAATACTCGTTCAGCCGGGCCTGTCATGTAAACCCGTTGGTCGATTTCTGACCATTCAATTTGCAAGGGGCCACCAGGTAATTCTATAGTCGCAGTGCGATCGCATTTCCCAGTTAACACTCCAGCTACCAAGGAAGCACAAGCACCAGTACCACAAGCTAATGTAATTCCAGCACCCCGTTCCCATACCCGCATTTTCAAATAGTCACGGCGTACCACTTGAATAAATTCGGTATTTATGCGTTGAGGGAAAACTGGGTGATGCTCAAATTTGGGGCCGATGGTTTCTAGCTCAATTGCTGCTACATCTTCTACGAAGGTAATGCAGTGGGGATTTCCCATATTTACACAGGTGACATCCCAAGTTTGCCCCGCCACCTCTAACAGCTGAGAAATGACTTTTTCTTGGGCGGGTACAAGATTAGTCGGAATTTCGCTAGCGAGTAACCTGGGTAAACCCATGTCTACTTTAACTTTACCATCAGATAAAAGTTGGGGAGTCATTACACCACCCAAAGTATGAATGCGATATGAGTCTTGATTCCGAGATTCGCCTTCTAAGTCTGCTAAAAAGCCAGCTAAACAGCGAATACCATTGCCACACATTTCTGGTTCTGAACCATCGGAATTAAAAATTCGCATGGTGTAGTCAGTGCCATTTTCTCCAGGTAGGGCAAAAATTACACCATTAGCACCAATGCCAAAGTGGCGATCGCACAACTTGATGGCTTGCTCTGGAGTTATTACAGGCTCAGATGACGAGCGATTGTCAATCAGAATAAAGTCGTTACCTAGACCATGATACTTAGTAAATTCGATTGCCATTTCTTTAAGGATGAATTATCAAGGATTAGTTACTCTTTATTTTGCCTTGTAGGTTCATCTTTACTAAAAATGCTTACCGAATTTGACACCACTTTACCCAGTATTATACAAGTCCAAAACCTGATTAAACAAACAACGCCAGTAGAGTTAAAGCTGCTGACTCAGGATGTGATTACAGGACGGGTTTTATGGCAAGATCCACAGTGTATCTGTATTGCTGATGAAAACAGTCAGCAAACCACCGTTTGGAAACAAGCGATCGCCTACATCAAGCCGAAAGTGAGTTAGGAGTGAGGCAGAAAAATCACACGAAGAGGGCAGCGGGAATGCTCCTTCTGCCCTGCCGCAAAACGAAGTGGAGCAAGGGTTTCAATCCCCCACTTCAACAAGAGTAGTTTTCGTTCAGTCGGGGTGTAACTCAGGTACAATCCCCCTGCTCCCCTGCCTCTTTTTGAACCCCTATTCCTCGTCACTGGACTTAGTTGCAGCACAAACCCACCTATTGCGTCCTTGTTCTTTAGCTTTATACAAAGCTTTGTCGGCTGCGTTAATCAAGTCTTGAGCTGAACTTTTAGCTGTTGGTATAGCAATCGCAACACCTAAACTGACGGTTACAAAATATTGAAAGTTATTCTTCATGTGAGGAATCTTTAATTCTTGAATAGACTTTTGAATCAACTTAGTTACTTTAATAGCACCTGATTCGCTCGTATTTGGCAAAATGACAATAAATTCTTCACCACCATAACGAGCTAGTAGATCGGTAGGACGCTTTAATACAGCTTGGGCTGCACGAGCAACTTGTATTAAGCATTCATCCCCAGCTAGATGTCCATAAGAATCGTTATAATTCTTGAAATAGTCAATATCAAATAGAATTAAAGATAAATAATTTTCAGTTAGTCTTAGTCGATTCCATTCCTGCTCTAAAAATTGCTCATAACAATGACGGTTTGCAATTTGAGTTAGAGCATCTAGCTTACTAATTTTTTCTAGCTGAGAATTTGCAAGTTCTAAAGCATGGTTTGCTTGAGCAAGTTGATTAGCTTGAGAGCGGGATTGCTCTAATAATTCAGAATGTTTTAAAGCTACATTAAACTGAGCTGCTAACTGTTGGATAAATTGAATTTCCGACGTTTCCCACTCGCGTGAACAATGGCACTGATGAACACATAGTAATCCCCATAAAGTTTTTCCTTTCATTAGAGGTGCAACAATTTGCGCCTTGATTTGAAATTGCTCTAACAGTTGAATGTGGCAATCCTTTAGCCCAGCTTGATAAATATCTGATAATACCTGTATACGCCCTTGGTGATAAGCAACTGTATATTTTTCACCAAAACAATCATCCTTCACCTTTATGGCGATCGTAGAATCGTAGTCAGGCAATATATTCTCGGAGACAAACTCCCCAGAGGTATAGTTCGATTCCAGATCAAATCTAAAAATAGTGACGCGATCGCTACGGAGAGCCTTACGAATTTCTCGTGCAGTAGTCTTAAATAAGGTGTCTAGATTAAGAGATTCACGAATTTCAGCAACTAAATTAAACAGAATATCCTGCTGCTGATTTGCTTTATACAGTTCTGTTGCTTTTTGTTCTGCTTGAGCTAAAAATTCTGCTTGTTTAACTGCAAATCCTAACTGCGTTGCAATCTGAGACAGAAACTGAATTTCTAATTTTTTCCATTCGTGTGGCTGTGAGTGCTGATAAGCAGCAAGCACTCCCCACAGTTTTTTTCCAACAAAAATTGGTGCAGTTGCATAAGCTCGAATATGGAACTGTTCTAAAATTTCTAAATGGCATTGAGACAAACCTGCTGCGTAGACATCTGAAACAACTAAAGTTTCATTATTACGATACCGTCCACCTTGATGTTCTTGTAGATAAGAGTCATTCCAAACTGTATTTTTTCCTAATGTTTCTACATCATCCCATCCAGTCTCTGCAAACTCAAAGTCGCTGACAAATTCTCCACCCCAGTTTTCATAGAAACGATAGACGGCAATCCGCTCGATGCGGAGTAACTTGCAAGTTTCCTTAGTGGCTGTACGAAAAATTGTTTCTAACTCAAGAGAAGCTCGGATTTTGCTAATAACTCGGTAAAGCGCCCTTTCTTGCTTTTCTAGCTGTTGAATTTGAACGTGTTGATCGTGCAGTTGAGTTTCTAAATTACTAATACTAGGCTGTCCTAAAAGCTTACAGAGCAGATTAGCGAATACTTTCGTAATAATATGCAAATTTTTATACAACATTATAAGGATAATTTCAGCAATATTTTGGAGATGAAAATAGACAGCGACAACGCTGTAACAACGTAATTTTTCGTAGTTTATAGCCATTATCGCGTAAGGAAGTTTCGTGATCACTTCTCTTGATCTGACTTTTGCCATTAAGTTTTAAAAAGCTTGCTCACAAAGGATTTTGGATAAAGCACCCAAGCTTGATTTGTCCCCTTTTCCCGCACCCACTTGACAATAGTGCAATTACCTTACAGCAGTTTTCATGTATTTGAACCACATCTATCGTAGGGGCACGAGCCAGCTCATACGTGTCAACTTAACGTAAAAGCCATGTCCCGCAAGGAACTTAAGTTCCTTGCTAATAGCAAAAGTAATCTAAAGATTACTAAATATCCGCAAAAATCTTTAGTCTACTTCAGTAGACTTTAGCTATTAGCCTTGAACTTTAGTTCTAGGCGGGTGAGTCCGCCAACAGTTAACCTATTTCAAGGCTTTTGTTGACACCAATGAGCATTGCTAAACCCCTACGATAGATGTGGTTCAAATACATGAAAACTGCTGTAATCTCAACTTCAGTTATTCCCCCTGCCTAAATTCGGTGTCCTTGCCATCACTTCTTCCCCATTTAAGAGTTCGCCCCTGTCAGCTTGGTCAATACCCTTTTGAATTTCCTGTTGCAAGCTTTCTAGCTTCAGTTGGTTTAGTTCTTCTTCAAGCTGCTGCAATCGATTAAGCATCTGCTGGAAAGCACGCGCATCTTGAACCACCACTGCTGCTTCGCCATTCACCGTTAAAACCAGTGGAGCTTTCGTTTCCTTGATTTGCTCAACATAGTTGCTGGCATTGCGCCGGAAGTCTGTTAACGAGTGAATATTTTCAAGGTTAACCATACTAGCACCTAATTAAGTACCTGATTCGATACTTCATCCTTCCTTTAAATATAACAATAGTTTTTATAGACGTTAAAAATATGTTTGTAACCGTTGTCACATCTCAATTTTAATTCTCAAACTTTTCTATACTAGTAGCTTTTTTCATAAATTTTATGTAAATTCACTACAAGAGTTTTTTAAAGATTATATGTGTATATTAATATGCATACTGTAACATAACCGAAAAGACAAAAAAATTGTCTTTCAAAGTAAAAACAATGGTATTGACTTTCAAAAGTGTAAAAAAATTGTCAGTTGCTGTTATTGGATCAGCATTAGCAGCTGCTTTTATGGGGTTAGAAGCTAAGTCGGCAAATGCTGCACTGTTTATCGATCAAGAACAGTCCAGCAGTAATGTAAACATGGCATATTTTTCGCAGTCAGACTTAGCACAATCATTCAAACCAACAGCTAATAATGTTGCAGGTGCTGCCATAAAACTTAGAGAGGGTATTGGAACAGTTGGTGACGTTAAAATATCCTTGTGGAATGCTCAAGGAACGGTTTTAGCAAGTGGTATAGCACTCGGACAGGTTCCCGATGCGTGGACAGAAGTATTCTGGAACCCTGTAGTTGTTACACCCAATCAGACTTTATTCCTCATATTTGAATCGTTCAGTAACCTAGCGATCGCTGGTGATACTAACAATCCATATCCAAATGGTCAAGTCTATGCAAACAGAGGATTTCAATCATTCCCATATTATGATTACACATTCCGCACATACGCTGATGATAGTTTTGGAATCCAATCCGTTCCTGAACCAAACTCTGTCTTAGGTCTAATGACTTTCATTGCTTTCATTGGTGTTTCAGCCACCAAGTGCAAAAACCAACAGAGTGCTTTGTATAAAAGCTAAAATCGAATAGCCCTAAGTAGTAGTCTGTCAATAAATAATTGATGGATAAATTTCCTGTAGAGACGGCGATTTATCACGTCTCTCTAACTTTCACCGTAACGCACCATTGGCAATTCAAAATACGTTAGCCTACGGCATAATACACCCTACATGAACTTTATATTTCTCCATATAAATGGGATTTTTCTCGCTAACTTACTTAACTGTTAGAATCTTATTCCCAGTTGCCCATTAAACCCACGAATAGAATTGTAACCAGCACCAACAAAAACATTATCAGTAGCGCCTACCTGAACGCCGCCTGAAACTGCAACACCTTTATCTTCTGAATAAAGTCCAACTCCTACATAAGGTGAAATGACAGGCAAACTGATAAATTTCAAAACATCTACTCCCGTAGCACCATCAGGGCCAATTCCTAGCTCAACCCCAAAATTTAAAGCCCTAGCTCCTACACCATAAGTTATATCACCATCTTTTCCACCGACTGAAACCCAAGGTTGCGGTATAAGTTGAGCCGATGCTTGACTTGGGGCAAATAAAGTTAACAAAGCGATGGATGTAAGTAATGTTTTAGCAATAATTGCTACTTTCATGTTATTCTCCTACAGTGAAACGTTCGCAATGACTGTAAATATTTTTGTCCAACTACTTACATGGAATCAGCAACACCCTAATTTTAATTACGGCAGTGTCCAGCCGCAATTTTTAATTGTCAGGTATATTTGCTGATTACTTTATCAAAATGCCTGATTACTTTCTCAAAATACTTAAATGCTTTCACAAAAGGTCATTTGACTTACTCAAAAGGTCATTTGACTTACTCATTTTGGTGTTTTCCGCAAGCAAAAGTTTATTTGACTTACTCAAACCCCAGTTTGCTTACTCATTTTGGTGTTTTCCGCAAGCAAAAGTTAATTTGACTTACTCAAACCCCAGTTTGCTTACTCATTTTGGTGTTTTCCGCAAGCAAAAGTTAATTTGACTTACTCAAACCCCAGTTTGCTTACTTATTTTAGTGTTTTCCGCAAGCAAAAGGTCATTTGACTTACTCATTTCGGTGTTTTCTGCCAACAAAAGCTATGCAACCCTACTCAAAAGTGGATACATCTCGCAGTAAACTAGGAATTTCCCCTTGAGATAAAGGAAACTCCAGCAAAGTTTCTCTAAGACCTAAATACCCAGATTCAGCGAATGACAAAAGCATTCGTGAAAGTGCTAGCCAAACCTCCGGTTCATATTCCCAATCCCGATAACGCGAAGCTTTACCAGCAATTGAACGTAGCGCCCAAAAATAAGAGTTTCTCACCACCGAACCACCTTTCTTAAACTCTGGTAAATCTTCGTGGTGGATAAAAAGCACTTTATTTTCAATTCTAGCTCTCATCGCAATTTTATATTTTAGATTAAAAGTAAATCTTAAATAGGGTGGATTACGGCTTTAGCCTAACGCACGATGTTGTATATAGGACTTACGCACGCTCTACGAATTCTTGGCGTTCTTGGCGTCTTGGCGGTTCGATAAATTAAGCCTTTCGGCGATTTTTGCGTAAGTCCTGGTATAGTGGTGCGTCGTCTTTACCAAAAAACTCCTCTTTACTCTGTGTTCTCTGCGCCTCTGTGGTTCAATAAATAACTTTTAAACCGCAGAGTCACAGAGAACACAGAGAGCAAAACAGACACCTAAAAATTAGCGCTTAAACCCAAACGAAAAGTGAATCCAGGACTATATATGCGATTCACTCGCTCATATTGCTCACCGAGTAGATTTTCTAAATAAACTGTCAATCCTAAATTGGTAGTTAAAGGTATACGACCGGTCAAATCTAAATTTACGAAAGATGGTGCAAAATCTGTAGCCTTGTCACCAGGGTTAGCGAAGATGGATCTGCGAGCGCCACTATTATAAGTAACATACAAGTTAGCCTGCCATCCCGCATTTTCATAACCTACGCCAGTTTGAAGTACAGAGTAGGGAATTAAACCTAACTGTAAACCTCTGTCTGTACCTGTTTTTATTTGAGCATCTGTATAAGTATAGTTGAGGAAAGTTGACCAGCCTGGGGCAATTCTTAATTGCAAAGCTGCCTCTAAACCATTGGTATCTACTAATCCAATGTTTTCCCATATTCCGGCGATGACTTCCAAGCGATCGCTTATACTACTACCAAAGTAAGTAAACTGTCCAATCAGATTTTGAGAAAAATTTACATCTACTCCCGCACTCCAACTAGAGTCGGTTTCCGGTCTTAAATTAGGATTAGGTTTCCAACCATGAACCGTATCATAAACATACAACTGATCTAACCCAGGATTGCGTTGTGCCCCTGCCCAACTTCCACGCACTGCTACTATTGGTGTGACAGCATAACGTAACCCAAAACTAGGGTTGAGATAATTTCCAAACTGGCTGTCAAATGTTTGCCTTAGCCCTAAATCTATCAAAAAATTATCACTAATATTCCAAGTATTGACAGCAAATAAAGCTGTATTAAACATACTTCTATCTTCAGTTTCGTTTTCGGTAATCCTAGTAGGATCTGTACTCAAAACATCACCGATTAAATCGGTGTTTTTCAAATCTAATCCCCAACGCAATTTATTATTGGAAGTAATTTTCCACTCATGATCTACTCTAGCTGTGAGTTGTTGTGTATCTAAAGACCCTCTACGATAAAATGATGCTCCTGTAGGGCCATAAGTGCTAAAATAATCTTGGTTATACCCCAATTTATCGGGGGTCGCCACAGGCGGGGGGATCTTATCCGAACTGTATTAAGTCACCACGTAGTATTGTTGCTGTAATAGTAAAATCATGTCAAAAGACACGCTGTCATATTTCCACGGCTTAGATTCCCGATTTCTCTCAGAGATCGGGGAATCTTGTTGTTCACAAATGATTAAGTAGGGCTATAGCAGTTTTTAATTGCGTGAAGTATGTACAATTTTTATGGGTGCAACATCATAGTTTCAAAAACAATTTTTACTCGCAACTCTAATTAGAAAACGCAGAGCTTCATTTACTGCTTCCGAATTGGGAAACATTTCTGCAACATCAGGTTCTAAAAAAACTATTAACTTTTCAAAATTATTGTAATTATCTTCAATATTTTTTATATTATTGTCTGTCACAACCTGATTTGATTGAGGTTTATTCTGTATTATGGTTGTTTGGGAAGAGGCAGCATTTAATTTATTAACAAGTGATTCCCAACTACTAACTTTCAGCTTAAAGTGAGCCTTTGCATCCCGTAATGTTTTAAACTTTTGCTTCAGAATATCAACAGTATAAATATGCTTTTGAGATACCTGGTTTTCTAAATTAAGGTCTGACTCAACCATATCAACTACTTCACTAATAAGTCGATCATGATTTTCGGCAATTTGAGCAGCAGCCCCTAAAATCTTAGAAGTTGCTTTTATTTGTACATCAGTCTCTTGTTTAAGGCGATCAGCAATACTGCGAATTTGATCTCCCAACCTCGCTTTACCTTTTTTTTGCGTGGTTGGGAGTGATTTTTTGCTCATAGTATGCTTATTTATTCAGATAGTATATCTTTAATAGCCAGCCAGATGCGTTTAAACTTTTGTACCAAACCCATAGGATTGTTAGTTGTTTCTTCTTCTACCGAATCAACTAGAGATTGAATCCGATCCATACGCTCTGCTACAACGTAAAGACTGTTTACTGCTTCATCCTTACTTTCTAAGGATTCACGCAGTAGCACAACCATCTGGGCAATTTCCCGTTTTAGTCGTTCATTTTCGGCTTTACGGCGAGTTTCCCATCCTTTAATACTAGCTTTAGAACGTCGCTCATGCTTGAGTTCTGCTTTAGCCTCATTGTATAAACCCAAATACATTTCTCGTTCAGAGTTTACTGACTCATATTTGGTAAGCAATTCAGTTGCTCTCACTTTTTCTTCGTTGTAGAGGCAGAGGGTTTGTTGATGACTTTGTTGTTCATCAACATAAAACTGGTAATTTTGAGTAACTCGCTCTTTTAGCTCATTAGCTTCGAGTTGGCAAGTTTGAATCTCTCGCTGATGAACATGAACTAGCTGGGATATTTTGGCTTTTTCTTCGTTGTAAATCCACTGGCTTGGGA